>NZ_JBFRKQ010000037.1:0-117326 GCF_041469505.1 Vibrio sp. 10N.286.49.E11 | reverse complement strand
TTTTACTTTAATTGGTATAATTCACTAGCTACCACCAAAAACTTAAGTACGATATGCACCTAATCCTAAATGGCGACTAATATAATGAGTAAGCGTCGGTAATTTGGGATTATTATGAGGTTCTTTTTTGCACTGGTTGTATTCTTTTGTTCATTTTCTCTATCAGCAACTTTGTGGGAAAAAGAGAGTCACCCTACTAAAAATTCACCCTCATCAATTGGAAGCTATGCCAATGGCTGTCTAGACGGCGCGCAGGCTTTGCCTATTAATGGTTTGGGGTATCAGATCATTCGCCCTCAAAGAGAGCGCTACTATGGCCATACAGAAGCTATAAAGTTTATTGAGAGGTTAGGAGTCACGACCAGCGAGAAGCTCAATACTAATTTATTGATCGGTGATATTTCTCTTCCCAGAGGAGGGCGCTTTTCTTCAGGTCATTCAAGTCATCAAACAGGGTTAGATATTGATATATGGCTAAGGTTAACCAGTAAGAGGTTGTCAGAGAACGAATTAGCTGTGCCTAAACCTGTGAGCGTTGTGGATCTTACCAACTACAAATTGCGTGAATCGAATTGGACCGATGATCATTTTCAAGTTATTCGTTATGCGGCGAAAGATGAAAAAGTGGTGCGTATTTTTGTTCATCCAGTGATCAAGCAAACCCTTTGTGAACAAGAAAACTCTGACGCTAATGATAGAGCTTGGTTAGGCAAAATAAGACCTTGGTGGGGACACCACTCCCACTTCCACGTTCGTTTAAAGTGTCCTGAAGGCAGTTCAAACTGCATAGCTCAAGCGAGCCCTCCTAAAGGTGATGGTTGCGGATATGAACTTGCAAGTTGGGCTCCACAGACTGTTCCAGTTCCACCTCCTAAAAAAGTAGCGAAAACTAAGAAAAAGAAAAAAGTTAAAGTGATGCCAAGTCAATGTTTGGCCTTGATATCTAAGAAGTAATCCTGTTTATCGAGGCTTTTTACAGTGGTACTGCCACTGGTTTTTTCGACTCTAAAACTGGAGAAATATCACACTTTTGTCTAGAGTTTATAAACACGAGATTAAGAACATCGTTTGATATTAATAAAAGCAATAACGGTATCAGCAAGGGCGATGGCGAATTTGACAAGGTTTGGTCAGGGATTGAGTGTTTTGGGGTGAAAGATGCGGCTTATATGCAGTATGCGAAATCAGAGTCTGATACCCGTCGATAGATAATTCAAGGATAAGACTATGACTATGATTTGTGCGAAGGAATTTTCAGAATGGTTAAGACATAGGTTCAACGCTGAAAGCTCGGGTATTTCAATTTCAAGAGATGACATCAATCAGCTAACAGGCAGACAACGTTTAGACCCTAGTTTCGTAAATGATGTTCACTATGAATTGATGCAGTATGGAATGGCATTTGTGACCGATACCAGCAGGGAAAACTTTTATCTTGTTCCTATAGCTCAATCAATAAACTGGCGAGAACGACTCGAATATCAATTTGAAAAAGAGCTCTTCTGCAATATTTATCCAATCGGAAAATCAGGATGAAAAAAAAGGTTCAACTTATGGTTAAGTTGAACCTTTCTTCTTTTAGGTCAAGCCTTGAATGATAACAAACTTCTCAAGTAGCTCGTCATCAGTTTCAATATGGTTTGGGTCAGTGATGATGCATTTTGTAATCGGACACACTGACTGGCATGTTGGCTTTTCATAGTGACCTTTACACTCTGTACATAAATCAGGATCGATCTCGAAGATGCTGTCGCCCATAGTGATTGCACCATTTGGACATTCAGGATCACACATATCGCAGTTTATGCACTTGTCAGTAATTAACAGAGCCATTATTTTCTTCTCAAGTAAGTCGCTTAAGTAAAAATTATTTGCCTGATGCGTTACGTGTATCTTGGCCTTCGCTCAAGTTACGCATCAGCAAGCCGTACTCTAGATCTAGATCTGCTGGTACAGGAATAAATACAAAGTGACCGTTACCTTTCGCATCGTCGACCGCTTCAGATTTGCGGTTTTCCATAACTTCTAGTTTGAAAACAACGTTACCTTTCGGTGTCATCATTTCTAAGCTGTCGCCTACTAGGAACTTGTTCTTCACTTCTACTTCCGCTAGGTCACCACGGCGCTTACCTGTGAACTCACCAACAAACTGTTGAGTGTCAGAGATAGAGTAACCGTACTCGTAGTTTTGGTATGTATCGTGTGTATGGCGACGTAAGAAGCCTTCAGTGTAACCACGGTGAGCTAGGCTCTCTAGTGTACCCATTAGGCTTTCATCGAATGGTTTGCCTGCCACTGCATCGTCAATAGCTTTACGGTAAACCTGAGCAGTACGTGCACAGTAGTAGAAAGACTTAGTACGACCTTCAATCTTCAGAGAGTGAACACCCATCTTCGTTAGGCGCTCAACGTGTTGGATTGCACGAAGGTCTTTTGAGTTCATGATGTAAGTACCATGCTCATCTTCAAACGCTGCCATTTTCTCTTCTGGCTTGTGTGATTCAGAAAGCAGAACCACTTCGTCTGTTGGTTTACCAAGGCCTAGTGTGTTGTCTGGACGCTCATCTTGAACTTCAATGTCTTGCGTTTCTACTTCTTGAATAGCAACACCAGTAGGGTTTGCTTCAACGATCTGACCGTTTTCGTCTTCTTTCGCTGCTTCTGTTTTGTATTCCCAGCGGCAAGCGTTGGTGCAAGTACCTTGGTTTGGATCGCGCTTGTTCATGTAACCAGAAAGCAGACAACGGCCTGAGTAAGCCATGCAAAGAGCTCCGTGAACAAAGATCTCTAGCTCTGTTTCTGGGCAGTGTTCGCGAATCTCTTCGATCTCTTCAAGCGATAGCTCACGAGATAAGATCACACGCTCAACGCCTTGAGTTGACCAGAACTTAACGGTCGCCCAGTTTACTGCGTTTGCTTGAACAGAAAGATGGATTGGCATTTCAGGGAATGCTTCACGAACCATCATGATAAGACCAGGATCTGACATGATAAGCGCGTCAGGGCCCATGTCTACAACTGGTTTGAGGTCGCGAATGAATGTTTTTAATTTAGAGTTGTGCGGCTGAATGTTACATACAACATATAACTTTTTGCCTTGAGCATGAGCTTCATCGATACCGATTTGTAGGTTTTCGTGATTGAACTCGTTGTTACGAACACGAAGGCTGTAACGTGGCTGGCCTGCGTATACTGCATCTGCGCCGTAGGCGAATGCGTAACGCATGTTTTTGAGGCTTCCTGCCGGTGATAATAGTTCAGGTACAAATGGTTTTTGTGTAGTCATTGCTTCGTTCTCTAATCTGATCTCAAGTCAGGTTGATACCACCAAGTGATATCAAAGGGGCGCAAATTTTACGCTAAAATGAGTTTGGTTGATAGCCCTAAAGATAGCAATGACATTAACAAGAGGGTCTAGAGGCAGATATAAGTGAGAACTTAGTGAGAAATAAGCTCAGATACCGTTAGCACCTGAGCCTATAGTTTGACTGATTAAGCGTTAGGTTGAGTTAACCCGCCTAATGATTCAAATAGGTTTGGAAGGAAAACACTGAACTCACCACAAAGTAGAGAGAAGTCCGCATCAAAACGCGCAGCTTGATCTTCACGAGGAATATCGTCGTTTTCGTCTTTGAGCTCATCACTGAATTTTAGGCGTTTGATGCTGCCATCTTCTGCAAGAATGAATTCAATACGGTCTTGCCAGTTGATAAGAAGTTTCGTCACCATCTTATTGGCTTCGATGTGGTTTTTAATCTCATCAGCTTCTAGTTCTTGTTTCTTAACTCGAACAATACCGCCGTCTTCTTGAATAGATTTTAGTTCTGCTTCATCAAGCATAGTGATGCCTTGTGGCGTATCACCTGATTTCACCCATTCTGTAAGAGTCGTTTCGATCGCTTGCTCTGGGATAGCTGGCACTACTGGCAGGCTACCCATTGTCTTACGTAGCAATGCTAATACATCTTCTGCTTTTTTGTAGCTGCTCGCATCAACCACAATGAAACCTTCTTTTGGCATGATCAGCGCGTAAGTGAAGTTGCTGCGGCTGAATGCTCGAGGAAGTAGATCAATGATGATGTCTTCTTTTAGGCTGTCTTTCTCTTTCTTTTTCAGAGGGGTACCAGACTCTGCCTCAAGCGTTTCTACTTTTGCGTTCAATGATTCTTTGATCACAGAAGCGGGTAGCATTTTCTCTTCTTTCTTTGCACAGATAAGAATGCGGTTTTCTGATACGTGCGTCATCATATCGCCATGTCTACCCATTGCGTGTACCCAACCAAACTTCTGTTTGTCTTGGCTACCACAAGGAGTAAAGCGGAATTCTTCAAGTTGTTTCTCTAGCTGATCTGCGTTGAAATCAATATCACGGTTGAAGCGATAGACTAGGCAATTTTTAAACCACATAAATTTTTCTCATACCTTTTTAGAAGTGCTTCATGATATGAGATCTAATTCGATTTGTCCCTAGCTCTGTATCAAAAGTTATAAAGTGAAATGTTTGAGACAGTTATATGAAAATTTGTTTTCAAAGGTCACAAAAGTGTCATAATTAACTCAGATAATGCAATGCGTTGATTAAATACAAAGGCTATTCAATTATGTCGAGAAGGATTCTGGTCGTTGAAGATGAAGCACCTATTCGTGAGATGCTGTGCTTCGTGCTTGAACAAAAAGGCTACCAAGCAGTAGAGGCTGAAGATTACGATACAGCGGTAAACAAGCTATGTGAACCTTTCCCAGATCTAGTATTACTAGATTGGATGCTACCTGGTGGTAGCGGGATAAACTTTATCAAGCACATGAAGCGTGAAGAGTTAACTCGCAACATCCCAGTGGTGATGCTAACGGCTCGTGGCGAAGAAGAAGATAAGGTTCGCGGTTTAGAAGTTGGCGCTGACGACTACATTACCAAACCGTTTTCGCCAAAAGAGCTTGTTGCTCGCCTTAAAGCGGTGATTCGTCGTGTAACACCAACGGCATTGGAAGATGTGATTGATGTACAGGGCCTTAAATTAGACCCAGTATCACACCGCGTGACCGCAAGTGAAGGTCCAGTTGATATGGGACCAACAGAATTCAAAATGCTGCATTTCTTTATGACGCACCAAGAGCGTGTATACAGCCGAGAGCAGCTGCTTAACAACGTTTGGGGTACCAATGTTTACGTTGAAGACCGAACGGTTGATGTACATATTCGACGCCTGCGTAAAGCGCTTGAGTCTGCAGGTCACGATAAGCTAATCCAAACGGTTCGTGGCGCTGGCTACCGTTTTTCTACAAAGGCTTAATGTGGCTTCGCTGCCCAGTTTACGGAGTCCTGAATGGTTGAAAAGTTAACCTGGAAAAAGCTGGCTTGGGAGCTGGCTTTTTTTTACGCACCATGGGTTTTAGTCGGATGGATATTCGGTTACCTACCTTGGTTGCTGCTGGCTGCTACGGTATTGCAGCTCGGCTGGCATCTACACAACCAAATGCGTTTGTCCGCATGGCTGTGGGATGAGAAGCGTCTAACTCCACCTTCAGGCTCTGGGAACTGGGAATCTCTGTTTAACGGTATTTATCGTATGCAGCAGAGACAGCGTCGCAAACGCAAAGAACTGACTAACCTTATCCGCCGTTTCCGTAACGGTGCAGAATCGCTTCCCGATGCCGTTGTGGTATTTCGCGGTGAAGGCAATATCGTTTGGTGTAACAAGCTAGCTCAGTATTTGCTGGGCTTTCGTTGGCCAGATGATTCAGGTCAACCGATCTCGAATTTGATTCGTACTCCAGATTTTATTAAGTACCTTAATAAGCAAGATTTCTCTGAGCCATTAGAGATGCCTTCTCCATTGAATGTGGAGCGTATGCTCGAGCTGCGTATTGTGCCGTATACCGAGGGTGAACACCTGATGGTGGTACGTGATGTGACCCAGCTTAAGCAGTTAGAAGGCATGCGCCGTAACTTCTTCGCTAACGTTTCTCATGAATTGCGTACGCCGATGACCGTCCTTCAAGGTTACCTTGAAATGACCGAAGATCCAGACATGATCGTTGGCCCAATGTGGACCAAGGCGCATGGCGTAATGACTGAGCAGCTCAATCGAATGAACAGTTTGGTTAATCAACTACTCACGCTTTCGAAAATTGAAGCGGCGCCAATGCATGAGTTGGATGAAGTGGTCAACGTTCCGGCGATGCTTGAGGTTCTTGAGAAAGAAGCGGCGAGCCTTAGCGGTGAGCGCGAACATAAGCTTGAGTTTGATATCGATAAGAGCCTACGAGTTCTTGCCGATGAAGACCAATTGAGAAGTGCGATATCGAATTTGGTTTATAACGCGGTTAAATACACACCCGCAGGTGCAACGGTCAAAGTGCGTTGGTATCAAACCAGCCAAGGCGCGTGCTTAGATGTGTCAGATACTGGTGATGGTATTGAGCCTCAACACTTACATCGACTCACAGAGCGCTTCTATCGTGTAGATAAAGCCCGCTCTCGTGATACCGGTGGTAGTGGTCTTGGATTAGCGATTGTAAAGCATGCGCTTAGCCACCACGATTCACATCTCGAAATT
Organism: Vibrio sp. 10N.286.49.E11; assembly: GCF_041469505.1. Classification (NCBI taxonomy): domain Bacteria; kingdom Pseudomonadati; phylum Pseudomonadota; class Gammaproteobacteria; order Vibrionales; family Vibrionaceae; genus Vibrio; species Vibrio sp. 10N.286.49.E11. Next base: position 110,769 of record NZ_JBFRKQ010000037.1, on the reverse strand, counting down.
CAAAGTGAAGTGGGCGTCGGCAGTCGTTTCCATTTTACTTTACCAAATCGACTGACCGTATCATGAGTTGTTCGATACGCAGGATGCATTTTCCAGTCAGCTCATTATTAGCGTTTGCTTTAGTTAACCCTGTGCATGCCGAACAGGGTGTCGATTCTCTTCCTGATTATTCTAAGGTTCCGGGAATTTCTGGGAGCTTATTATCGGTCGGTTCGGATACCTTAGCGGGTATGACGACGTTATGGGTGGAAGAGTTCAAGTCCTACTACCCAAATGTTAACGCTCAAGTCCAAGCATCGGGTTCTTCTACTGCTCCTCCAGCCTTAACCGAAGGGACTGCACATCTAGGGCCAATGAGTCGTCCGATGCGCCTGCGAGAAATTGAAGCATTTGAAAGGGAGCATGGATATAAGCCAACAGCACTGCGAGTTGCTATCGATGCGATTGGGCTTTTTGTGCATCGTGATAACCCTATTGAGGGGCTTAACTTTCGTCAGATTGATGGCATTTTTTCTGAGACATTACGCTGCGGAGCAACAAGGCCCCTCAATAACTGGCAAGATCTCGGAATCGATCAGCCATGGGCGAAACATCGATTCCAATTGTTCGGTCGCAATTCTGTATCGGGGACTTATGGATACTTCAAACAGAATGCACTGTGCGGCGGTGACTTTAAAAATCGTGTGAATGAGCAACCTGGTTCGGCTTCAGTCGTTCAGTCGGTCGCTTCATCCATCAGTGGGATTGGCTACTCAGGTATTGGCTATCGTGTCGCTGGCGTTAAGTTAATTCCTATTGCTGAGCATGGTTCTGATTATGTAGAGCCGACTCGAGCGAATATCTTGAGCGGTGATTACCCTCTATCACGCTTTCTTTACGTATACGTGAACAAACACCCAGATAAACCGCTTTCTCCCGTTGAAAGAGAGTTCCTCACTTTTGTGTTCTCAAAGCAAGGACAAGAACTTGTAGAGAAAGATGGCTATTTAGCAATACCGTCTGAGTTCGCAGAGCAAGAGTTGGCAAAAGTCGGGCTCTAATTCAGGCTGCGGTAAACTTAGATAAGAAACGTATGAACAGCTTGCGCGTCGCAGGCTGTTTTAATTTTGACTGTTCGTTATTTTAGCTTTAACGACCATCCTGCATTTTGCCAACGTTGTTGCTCTTCTCTGAGCTCATAATCAAGCAGTTGGTTTTGGGCCAACCAATCGCTGTTAGTTCCTTTCAATTCCCAGTTATCCTGTTGTTCAATCGTTAGAGTCACGTCTGGGGCCAGTGCTTGATTTCGCTGACGGTTGAGTAAGATAGCGAGTCTCAATATACGAATCAGCAGGGTGACTTGTTGCTGAGTAAACAGAGAAAGTTCCGGCAAATCTTGTAGTTTGAGCGCTTTTCTTTGATAGCGAACCAATGCTGATATAAGGCGTTGTTGCTCAGTATTAAAGCCTGGCATTGTCGTATGCTTAAGCAGATAAGCCGAATGGCGGTGATAGCCTTGGAATGCAATGCTTTGTCCTACCTCATGAAGTACTGCAGCCCAACCAAGCAGATCATACAGCTCATTAGTGACCGCAGTTGTCACTTGAGGCTGTACTTGTTTCAGCAATGAAAGAGCGAGCACTTTCACTTTCTCGCCATGAGTTACGTCTACATGGTATCGAGAGACGAGCGTTTCGGCAGTTCTTGTTCGAATATCAATATCTTTAAACCTATCCTCCATGTCATAAAGAACGCCTTCTCTCAGGGCACCATCAGAAAAATGTAACTCCTTGATGTCTAGCGTATCCATTGCTGCTGAAAGAATGGTGACGCCTGCAGCAAACACAGGCTTTCTCTCATCACTTAAGCCTGAAAGATTTACGGTGTTGGATGATGAAAACTCACATAAGTGATTCTTTAAATAGGACAGGCGTTGGGGCGTAATGAGACCATCGGTGAACCCTAAGCCAATGAGTACTTCTTTTATTGATTTCGTGGTACCAGATGAGCCAAAAGCGATTTCCCAAGGGGCTTTTGTGTATTCTTCAATCAATGGCATCAATAGACGAGTAGCTGCGGTATAAGCATCTGAGAAGTGTCGTGAAGTTAGCCCTTCGTCAGCAAAGAAACGTTGAGTGAAGTTGACGCATCCCATCGGTAAACTGCGCATAATTAGAGGAGTAAAGCCTTGTCCGGCGACGAGTTCCGTACTCCCTCCACCGATATCAATAACCAACTTAGATTCAGAAGCGGTTTGAGTGTGTTCTGCTCCGTTATAGATTATTCGAGCTTCTTCTTGACCGGAAATGATCTCTATTGGAAAAGGAAACAGTGGCTTGGCTTGCTCTAAGAAGTCTTTAGCGTTTTTGGCTTTTCTTAGGGTATGAGTCGCAACAACTCTGACATCATCAAGCTCAAAATCCGCCAGTCGTTCTGCGAACACCTTGAGGCATTCTAGGCCTCGCTCGATAGCGCTTTCAGATAGGACGTTACGTTCATCCAATCCATCACCTAATCTCACTTTCTGTTTGTGTCTGCTGACTAATTGCAGGTGTTGATCGAATACTCGGGCAACCACCATGTGGAAGCTGTTCGAACCCAAGTCGATAGCGGCAATACATCGAGAATGTTTGTTATCAATTAGCGGCATGATTTCTTCTCTTGTTTGTACTTCTTGCGAGCAAGTTTCTCCATACGTTTAATATAGTGGTAAGTGGAGAGTTGTGACGTCGGGTAATCAAGTGGGTTTGCTGGTGGTTGTATGTAAGGGTTGCTCATCGATTGGTTTAGTACTCGAGCTTTGTTGCTGTCATCGAAATGAAACTCGGTGATATCGATAATGGTTTGCTTGATCTTTGGATCTAAAATTGGAGCTGTAACTTCGATGCGGTGATCAAAGTTTCGTGTCATCCAGTCAGCGGAAGATATATAGACTTTCGGCTTTCCAGCGTTACCAAATATCATCACTCTCGGATGTTCGAGAAAACGGTCGACCACACTGACAATCTCAATATGGTCACTGATGGTGGGTATGCCAGGGACAAGAGAGCACATGCCGCGAATGACCATTCTCACTTTTACAGTGGCTTGGCTAGCCTGATAGAGCTTTTCAATGATCTCTCGATCGACCAAGTTGTTGAGTTTTAGAGTGATGTTCGCAGGCTTACCTTCTATCGCATTTTGTATTTCATTATCTATCAACTGATACAGACGTTTTCTTGTATTCTTCGGTGAGACAATCAGTTGTTTGAACTGTGACTTTTGATAAGGGTTTTCAATATACTTAAAGACTTGCCTCACCTCTTGAGTCAAATCTTCATACGCAGTGAGCAGAGAAAAATCGGTGTATACGCGCGCTGTCACTTCATGAAAGTTGCCAGTGCCAATATGGGCATAATGCTCGGTATGCTTGCCTTCTTTTCGTTTGATGAGCAGCAGCTTGGAATGGATCTTTAAACTAGGGATGCCATGGATGACTTTTACACCCGCTTCTTGAAGTTTCTTGGTCCATTGAATATTGGCTTGCTCATCAAAGCGGGCTTGTAGCTCTACAACCACAGTGACCTTTTTGCCATTGTGCGCCGCATCGATGATCGAGCTGAGGAGTTTTGATCCCTCCGCAACACGGTAAACGTTTATTTTTATGGAGGTTACCTTCGGGTCAAAGGAAGCCTGCCTAACAAGTTCAGTGATGTGGCTAAAGGTGTGATAAGGGTAATGGAGTAAGATGTCACGAGCTTTGATCGCTTCGAAATAGTTTGGGTAGTGGCTGAAATGCGCGCACTTAATCGCGGGTAGTGGACGATTAACTAAATCACGTCGATTAAGGCTTGGGAATTCAGAGAAATGTTTGAAATTATGATAGCGACCACCTGCGATGATACTGTCATAGTCAGACATTTTAAGTCTGACTTGTAAGAAGTTGAGCATTTCAGCTGGCATCTCTGACTCATAGATCAGACGTATCGGCAGTGCGGTTAAGCGCTGTTCTAAACCTAAAGACATCGATTCTAATAGGTTATTTTCATTGTCTTCTTGAAGGTCATAATCGGCATCACGTGTCATTTTTATCGCAAAACAACGCAATGAGTCATACTCAAAGAATCCTTTAAGTAAGTCATCCAAACAAAATCGAACTATATTATCTAACAAGATCAAAGTTGTACGCTGCGAACCCGAAGGTTCCGGTAACTTAACAAATCGAGGGAGTGCCTCTGATGGGATTTCGAGTAAGACATATTGAGAAGATGCCTCACGCTCGATGTCGATGGCTAAGTAACTTTGTTCGTCTTTGAGGATATTGAGTAACTGGCTATCTTCGTTCAAGAGAAGCGGAGTTAAGTGCGGCAGTACTTTTTTCTTAAAGTACTTTTTTATCCAGCCACTCTGTTCTTCGCTGATTTGCTGTTCGTTGACCAGAAAAATACGATTACGTGCCAATTCCAATAGCAAGTCATTATACAGTTCATGGAATTGAGCATCGAGCTTGCTCGCTTTACTCTGCATTTGAGTCAGTAAGGTTTTTGGCGAGTTGGAGGTTAGCTGCGGATCTTGAAGTAAGATCTTTCGCTTCACATCAGCAAATCGGACTTTGTAAAACTCATCGAGGTTTTTCGAGTAAATACCTAAAAAACGAACTCTTTCGATTAAGGGGACTGACTTATCTGCCGCTTCTTGGAGCACTCTTTCGTTGAAGGATAACCAGCTAAGTTCTTTTGTGACATAGTCTTTTTTCATCGAGATGAGAATCCTTGAGTACTGGCTATAGAGCTGATTACTTTAAATTAGAATGGCAAAATTCACAAAATCTATGATCTTACTTTAAGAAATATGGCTAACAAACTTGTTATTAGTTTCAGTTGTTTAACGTAACTTGTAATATAATTGTCATCTAACGTACATATTATGTCAGTAGCTAAAAAAAGGTAGATAAACAGATGGCATCAGCCCAATTTTCATTGAAAGAGCGCGACAAAAAAAGATGGTTGAAAGATCGTCTCGTCCGTTTTTCGGTGACATGTGGCGCGGTCAGTGTTCTAGCTGCCCTAGTATTGATCTTTGTTTACTTGGCGATGGTCATTTTACCGGTATTTTCTGATACTGGTTTAGAGACAGACCAAGCTGTAAAGACCGTTGCCGTAGAAAAACCTATCGTCTTATCGGTTGATGAATACGGTCAGCATGCATTTACTATCGAAAAATCTGGTTTGGTACAGTTTTGGGATTTAGAGTCTCAAAATACACACTCTTACTTTGAGCGTGATGTTGTAGCCAACCCCATCGCCTTTTCTCGAAATACCCCATCTGAAAACTGGTTTGCCTTTGCCGATAGTGCAAGCAACCTTACTTTTTTCTATCCTGAGTATAGTGCGCCTGTGCTGCAAAAGGGCAGTGAAGCCGATCCTAAAATTGAGCAAATCGATCTCCCAGAACCATTTTTAAATGATGAACCCTCAAATGGGGCGACGATCGACAAATTCGCGTTCTCTAAGAATGGACGTGGGATTACGGTTGCCGCGCAGTTAAGTGACCAACGAGTCTTGGTTAAGTGGTATCAGAGTGACCTTACTGGTCAGTATGTTTTTCAGAAGAGCCAATGGCTATCGGATAAGTTGGGCTTGCAGCAGCAACTGTTTGTCACACCTGATGGGCAAACCTTATACCTACGAGCACAATCGGATTTGGTTGTTTTGAAACTATCAGATAGCGGCTTCAATGTTCGTGAAGTGATTGATCTTAGCTTGAATGATGCGAAGCACTCGGTGAAAAGTATCGATTTACTGTCTGGAGCTTATTCACTGTTGGTTACGCATGAGGACGGACAGGTTTCTCAATGGTTCGATGTACTCAAAGATGAAAAGCGTAGCCTGACCCATATTCGAGACTTCCAACTTGCTGAACAAGTGCAATTTATTCTTCCTGATACTTATAGAAAGGGTTTTTATAGCTTCTATAAGAACGGCACATTACAAAGCCACTATACGACCAGTGAAAAGCTGTCGTTGTTTGAACGCGCATTTGATAAATCACCACAACTAGCCGCTATGTCTGCCAATGAACTGCATCTGGCAACGTTGATTGATGGCATCATCAGTGTGGCTAAAGTCGACAATGAATACCCACAAATCTCATTCTCCTCGCTTTGGCAAAAGGTCTGGTATGAAAGTTACCCTGAGCCGCAATACGTTTGGCAATCAACATCGGCGAATGATGACTTTGAAGAGAAATTCAGTTTAGTACCTATCACATTCGGTACTATCAAAGCCGCTCTGTTTGCGATGATGTTTGCCGTGCCGGTTGCTGTGCTCGGAGCTATTTACACCGCTTATTTTATGTCTCCACGCATGCGAAGAGTGGTGAAGCCTTCGATAGAGCTGATGGAAGCTCTTCCAACCGTGATCATCGGATTTTTGGCTGGGCTTTGGTTTGCTCCAATCGTTGAAACACATTTAACGGCTGTCTTCTCATTAATGATGCTATTACCACTGAGCACACTGTTGACTGGACTTGTTTGGTTCTGTTTACCGAAGAGGGTAACGGGTCGCTTCTCTAACGGTTGGCATGCTCTGATATTGATTCCGGTATTGGTGATTACAGTGGTTGCGGTGTTTGCTGGTGGAAACAACATTGAAGCCTTGTTATTTGGTGGTGATATTCGTACCTTCTTGGCTAGCTATGGTATCGACTTTGACCAACGCAATGCGCTAGTGGTTGGTTTTGCTATGGGCTTTGCGGTCATCCCAACGATTTTCACTATTGCTGAAGATGCTATTTTCTCTGTACCTAAACATTTGTCTGATGGGTCATTAGCGTTGGGTGCGACGGCGTGGCAGACGCTTATTTATGTGGTGCTATTGACGGCGAGTCCAGGTATCTTTTCTGCGGTTATGATGGGGCTAGGGCGAGCAGTTGGTGAAACCATGATCGTCTTGATGGCGACAGGTAACACCCCAATTCTTGACTGGAATGTTTTGGAAGGGATGAGAACTTTATCGGCAACGATTGCTGTTGAGCTGCCAGAATCAGAAGTGGGTGGTTCTCATTTCCGCTTGCTGTTCTTGGCTGCACTCTTGCTGTTTATCTTTACATTCGCGGTGAACTCAGTTGCTGAGTGGGTTAGACAAAGACTGAGAGATAAATATCGTGCGCTGTAGTTTTAAAGGTTTGCCTCAATGTGTATCAATGGCTTTTAGTAGCTTGACTAGCGTGTCTCTTGATCTTTGCAGCTCCTTGATTTCAGCACGCCAAGAGCAAGGTCGATCATGATGAATAAACTGAAGTCATTATTATCTTGGGTTAAATCGGGCTCTCCGTGGATCTGGCTTACGGGCGGGGCGGTGAGCATCAGTATGCTTTCTGTTCTTGGCCTAATGCTGCTGATTGGTTGGAAGGGCTTAACCTATTTTTGGCCCGCACCTTTGTATCAATGGCAAGTTGACTCCAAAGACTTATCGCTAGTGGTCGATCTTGACGAAACCGTATCAAAACAAGATGTATTGGTTGGTCAGTTATATGAACGAAAATACATCCCGATAGAGCAAGTTCCACAAGTCCATGACCTTTTGTCTCCTCAAAATTTGTCGACTGGGCTGATACAGCGCTTAAGCATCAAAGTTGCTAACAGAGAACTGTACCCTGCGGACTTTGTTTCTATTCTGGATGTTAACTTACGTGAACCCACTACCCCGCTTGATTGGGTTGTGATTGAACGAAGTCGAGGTGGTTATTTCTTTGGTAAGCCGGTGGGTTTTAAAACCGCTTCTGGCACTTTTGACTCGAACATAGACCAAAAGCTCGAACAAGGCTTGGCGTTCGCTGATACGTTACGTAAAGAAACGTCGCGTGTCGTGAACCAAGAAATTCGCAATATCAGCTGGCAATTGGAAAACCTGCGCTTAGAAAAGCGTAAGCTTGAACTCAATGAGTCAGTGAGCGATGAATACCTTAAAACCTATACTCAAACTAAACTGGAATTAAACCGCCAGTTAGGTGAAGCCGAAGTTAAGCTTGAGCACCTTAGAACGCAACTTAATGTCGAAAGCTTACTCGTTGAGGATATGACAGGCGAGCAGGTCGAGATTTCGCTAAGTCACATTCTGGATTATTGGTACCCAAATAATATGTCTTACCTAGAAAAGGTTGGGCACTGGGGCAAACAAGTTTGGAAGTTCTTATCAGAGAACCCACGAGACTCAAACTCTGAAGGCGGTGTGTTTCCTGCTATTTTTGGCACAGTACTGTTGGTTATTCTCATGTCGATCGTCGTGATGCCTCTTGGGGTAGTCGCTGCGATATATCTTCATGAATACGCAAAAAACAACGCACTAACACGTTTAATTCGTATCGCCGTGATTAACTTGGCGGGTGTACCGTCGATTGTGTATGGCGTTTTTGGTTTAGGCTTTTTCGTCTATACCATTGGTGGCTCGATTGATACGTTGTTCTATGCAGAGCGATTGCCAGCACCGACATTTGGTACGCCGGGTCTACTTTGGTCAGCACTAACCTTAGCGGTCTTGACGCTTCCAGTCGTTATCGTAACCACGGAAGAGGGCTTAACGCGTATTCCTAGTGCAGTGAGGCACGGTTCATTAGCGCTTGGTGCGACTCAATTTGAGACGCTTTGGCGCATTGTTTTACCGATGGCAAGCCCAGCGATTATCACTGGTTTAATTTTGGCAATCGCGAGAGCCGCGGGGGAAGTTGCACCACTTATGCTGGTGGGTGTTGTTAAATTGGCATCTAGCTTGCCAGTCGATGGTCAGTTTCCGTATTTACACTTAGATAGAAAGTTCATGCATTTAGGCTTTCATATCTATGATGTTGGTTTTCAAACCTCTAATATCGAAGCGGCACGACCTTTAGTGTATGCGACTTCATTTTTATTGGTTACGGTGATTGTTGGGTTGAACTTAACAGCCATCAATATCCGTAATAACTTGCGTGAAAAATACCGAACCTTAGGACAAGATTAGATGTTCTCGATTAATGAAACCTTGGGTTACCAAGCACCACTTGATGTTCACAATCTGAAGGATGAGCAAATTGCTATCTCGATCGAAGGGCTAAATCTTTACTATAAAGAGAGCCAAGCACTTGATGATATCTCGATGCAGATCCCGAAGGGGCAGGTGACGGCGTTTATCGGCCCTTCTGGGTGTGGTAAGTCGACTCTGCTGCGCTGCATTAATCGCATGAACGATCTTGTTGAAGGCTGTAAGGTTTCCGGGAAAGTGAAGCTTCATGGCAAGAACGTCTATCACCCTAAGGTGGATGTTGCGACCTTACGACGCCGTGTGGGTATGGTATTCCAGCGTCCAAACCCTTTTCCTAAATCTATCTATGAGAATGTGGTTTATGGCTTGAGGCTACAAGGCGTTAGCAACAGCCGAGACCTTGATGATGCGGTTGAACGCTCTCTGCGCGCTGCTGCGTTATGGGATGAAGTGAAAGATCGGTTGCATGAGAATGCTTTTGGTTTATCTGGCGGTCAACAGCAGCGTTTGGTTATCGCTCGTGCGGTTGCGATTGAGCCTGAAGTGCTGTTGTTAGATGAGCCGACATCGGCACTCGATCCGATTTCTACTTTGACGATTGAAGAGTTGATCAACGATCTCAAAACGCAATACACAGTGGTGATTGTTACCCACAACATGCAACAAGCCGCGCGTGTAAGTGACCATACTGCCTTTATTCATATGGGAAAATTGATCGAGTACTCAGATACGGACTCAATTTTTACGTCTCCATTGAAAAACCAGACGGAAGACTACATTACTGGTAGATATGGCTAACCTCTCCAAAGGTGTCATCTAGAGCTAAGTCACTCTACAAAAATGGCTTTCTTCATTTCTTTCAAGGAGCAAGTATGCATTTCGGTCGCCACATTTCAGGGCAATTCAATGTCGAGTTAGAATCGATCCGTACTCATGTATTGACCATGGGCGGGTTAGTGGAGCAGCAACTCTCGTTTGCAATGCAGGCGCTTCATAAAGACGATGTTGAATTGGCCAAAAAAGTGATTCGTGATGACCACAAAGTGAATGCGATGGAAGTGTCGATTGATGAGGCTTGTACTCGAATCATTGCAAAGCGTCAGCCGACAGCGAAGGATCTGCGTTTGATTATGGCGATCATCAAAACGATTACCGATCTGGAACGTATTGGCGATGTTGCTTCTAAAATTGCGCAAGGTGCTATTGAGATCCCTTCAACCAAAGAGCAAAAATTTCATGTCTCATTAGAGCCTCTTTGTCGTCAGGCAATCACCATGCTTCACCAAGTATTAGATGCGTTTGCTCGTATGGATGTTGATGCGGCAGCTGAAGTTCACAAGCTTGATGATAAGTTGGATGCGGAGTACGAGGCCGTTATTCGTCAGTTAATGACCTATATGATGGAAGACCCTAAGAACATTCCTAATATTTTGCAGGTGATGTGGTCAGCGCGTGCGATTGAGCGAGTGGGAGACCGCTGCCAAAATATCTGCGAATACATTATTTACTTTGTGAAGGGTAAAGATGTACGTCACCTAGGCGATCAAAGCCTTGATGACGCACTCAAATAGAGCTTATCTTTAGAAGCTAATTATTGCACCAAGATTGAAATTGACCGTTGTGTCGTAAGGCACAAAGGTTTTGTTGTGTTCAAAAATATTCATATCAACACCAGCACGTAATCCAAGCATTGGTGTCGCTTGGTAAACGTAGGCCCCGCCTAGGCTTATACCATGTGTTGTTTTCTCTTCTACTTCGCCTGAGCGCGTTTTCGTACCGTCATAACTTGCCACGCCAATTTCAGCCTGAAAGCCGTGGATTTGGTTTCTTCCAAACATGTTTTGCTTCGTAACAGGTTTAAATCAAGAGAGCTGAATAAGTCTTTAGCCATATCTATCCATGAAAATTTTCTGCGCTATTAAATCTAATATACGTCAGTGAGTTAGATTAGTCAGCGAGGTTCTCTGGATTTATGCTGGCGACTATTGCCCTAAGCGGTGAGGGCGGCTCTCACATCAGATATCTTACTCGCATCTGTCACTGGGATCTGATAATCATCAATATTATCACTGCCCATTTGAGTACTTGAGTTGTTTTCCATTAGACTCGGCCTTGTCGATTTACCTGAAAGGTGAAGAGCAGGTACTTGGGTAGCGCTTTGAATCATTTTGGCATTCGCAGCGTTAACGCCAGCCCCCGCCATGATATCAATTCGTCCATCGGCTTGTTTGACCATTGCAGCCAATACATCGATACCTTGCTCAGCATTAGCAGCAAGCCCTGATGTCAGGACTCTTTCGCATCCAAGTGTAATGATTTGTTCTAATGCTGCTTGGAAATCAGAGCTTTGATCGATGGCTCTGTGGAAGGTAATCCCAAGCTTTAACGAGTGCGCTTTGTCAGCCAGTTGTTGCATCTTTGGCATATCAATACTTCCGTTCGGCGCTAACACACCAAGTACGACCCCATCCAATCCTGCATTTGCGCAAGCTTCAATATCTTCAAGCATACAGAGCATATCGTCGTTATCGAAAATGAAGTCGCCTTGTCTTGGGCGTATCATAGCGTAGACCGGAACCGACGAAACTATTGCCGCTTGTTTCATCATTCCGAAGCTTGGAGTTAATCCGCCAAGTGCTAATGAAGAGCAAAGCTCAATTCGATTCGCGCCACCAGATAGTGCGGTATGAAGAGATTCTAAGTTATCGATACAGACTTCAATTTCGGTGTTCATCGTGTTTATCCGTTCAAAAAGATACTGATGAAATAATAGCAATCTAGGTGTGATTCTGAATAGATGGGGATAAGGGAAAATAGAGGTAAAGTTTAGGTTTATCGCTACCTCAATTATCTATTACAAGAGTCAGTCTAGGGGAGCGAGGAGGGGGAAAACAAAAAGCCCGAAGCGTTAACTTCGGGCTTTTAATAGGACTTTACTTCTTAACTGATTGGCGGTGCGCTTTGCGCTATTAGCTTATGCTTTATGTCTCTTTAAAGAGAATCTTCCAACCATTAACCCGCGTTGAGTTCGGGCTTAAGAGGTAATTACTTGCTTAGGTCGTCAGCGTGCTCAGATAGGAATGCTGCAACACCTTTTGGAGATGCGTCCATACCTGATTTGCCTTCTTCCCATTGTGCAGGACAAACTTCACCGTTCTTCTCGTGGAAGTTTAGTGCGTCTACCATGCGTAGCATTTCGTCGATGTTACGACCTAGTGGAAGATCGTTAACTACTTGGTGACGTACAAGGCCGTCAGCGTCGATTAGGAAAGAACCACGGAAAGCAACGCCTGCTTCTGGGTGCTCAACATCGTATGCTTTGCAGATCTCGTGCTTAACGTCAGCAACTAGAGGGTATTTAACTTGACCGATACCGCCATCAGCGATAGCAGTGTTACGCCATGCGTTGTGAGAGAATTGAGAATCGATAGAAACACCGATTACTTCAACGCCTTTAGCTTGGAAATCTTCAAGACGGTTGTCGAAAGCGATTAGCTCTGAAGGACAAACGAAAGTGAAGTCTAGTGGGTAGAAGAAAACTACAGCTTTCTTACCTTTAGTGAATTCTGCGAAGTTGAAGTTATCAACGATCTCACCGTTACCTAGAACAGCTGCTGCAGTAAAGTCAGGGGCTTGACGACCTACTAGTACCATTTTGGAATCTCCTAAAAAATTAGTTGGCCCAACACATCTTTGTTTGGGCTCCGTTTCTACGGGACAAACTATAGTACAATCGGTACTATAGAAAAAAGCGAATTAAATAGATTAAGTTAATCGAAAAAAGCGATAAGCTTATTCTTTGTCCTGTCCTTAGGTCGAATGACCTTTACCTAACTTATCCTACTCATATTACAAAGTAATTTCATGAATAAATGGCCAAGTCTTAAGCAACTTCACTATCTTGTTACTCTTCACGAAACTCGTCATTTCAGTGATGCCGCAGATCGCTGTTTCGTCAGTCAATCTACGCTAAGTAAAGGCATTCAAAACCTAGAAGAGCTGATTGGTTGCCCGCTTTATGAGAAGAAAGATAAAAAGAGCCCGCTAGTTTTCACGCAAGCAGGTGAGCTGGTGGTCAAGCACGGTCGAGAGCTACTAGCGAAAGGACAAGATCTCGTAGAGCTTGGAAATCTATGTAACGGGGATGCGATGCAAGGGCAGCTGCGAGTCGGGTGTATTCCTACTATAGCGCCGTTCCTTTTGTGCGATTTGGTACAGGAAGCCAACCAGCGCTTTCCACAATTAAATTTGCTGTTACGTGAAGACACAACGACCAACCTATTGGCTGCGCTGCGTCATGGAGACTTAGATGTGCTGATTCTGGCTTTGCCTGTCGATATCGACAATATGGAAAGCCAAGTTGTTGGGCAAGACCCTTTCCGGATGGTGATCAGTCGCAATCAAGCTGATGGTATTCGCGTTCCGATTAAATACGATGACCTGCCAGACGAATCTGTATTTTTGTTGGAGAACGAGCATTGCTTAACCGAGCATGCTGTGTCGGCTTGTAAGTTAACGGATAAAGAGAAGATCAACCCGTTCACTGCGACGAGCCTTCACACATTGGTGCAAATGGTGGCCAATGGTTTAGGAACCACCTTTATTCCGCAAATGGCGATCGACCACGGTTTATTGGAAAACCAGAATCTCGTTGTGATCGATCCTCCTGGTCAGCAGGCCTACCGAGATATTGGCCTTGTCTGGCGACCAAGCTCTTCGCGTCGTGAGACATTCCATCAATTAGCGGATGTGGTATCTGAGCTTCTATAATAATCCGCTGCGACAACAATCCCTCTGAGCGGCTGAATTGGCCGCTCTTCTTTATATCAATTCCGAGCGTTACTCTACTTCTGCTTCTTCTGGCTCTACTTCTTCTTGCAGCTCCAGTAAATTGATCGCTATCGTGACAAAATCGCTGTCTGTAATAATGCCTACTAGTTCGTGGTTTTCTACGACAGGTAAACAGCCCACTTTATGTTTCTGCATGTAGATAGCCGATTCTTTTAATCCTGCACGCGGCTCTACCGACATAACACTTTTGTGCATGATGTCGTTGAGGGGAGTAGCAAGAGTAAAAGATTGAGCTTGTGGGATGTTTTGTAGGCTGGATTCTTGAGCGGCGAGAACGTCTCGTTGTGTGACGACACCTAGTAGTTGCCTGTCGGAATCGACGACCGGAATATGGCGGATATCAAGTGCTTCCATCATGTGCTTAGCATCGGCCAGTGAGTGTGAGCGCAATAGGGTATGAGGGTTGCGAGTCATCATATCTTCAACCTTGATCATACGAACCTCCTTCTTTTTTATTTGTTGCTATTACTATAGTTTTTTATCCAAAAAATAACTGAGATCTGACGCATTCTTGGGTGAGTTTTATGCAACTAATTCTTTAGCTTGAAGAGGTGAATCAGTCGCATTATTTTACGCCTCTTTACAATAATCCAGTGCTGTAAACCTTGCTATTGCGGCTCGTGTGCCTATACTAGCCCACTGCGAAATTTTTAGTCGTGTTTGCGATGTGTTTCTGGTAACGATTGACTTACCGTAACGATTATCCAGCAACTACGATTTATGATTCGTCAACGGCACAAATCTCATCAACTAAGACAAGACTAGACACATGCAAGTTTCAGATTTTCACTTTGACCTACCAGATGAACTCATTGCTCGCTACCCTCAAGAGGAGCGTACAGCAAGCCGCCTGCTTAAATTAGATGGCAACAGCGGTAACCTAGCTGATGGTTCGTTTAAAGACGTTTTAGACTTGGTTGAGCCAGGCGATCTTGTTGTTTTCAATAACACTCGAGTGATTCCAGCTCGTGTATTTGGTCGCAAGGCATCAGGCGGTAAGCTTGAAGTGCTGGTTGAACGTATGCTTGATGAGAAAAGCATTCTTGCGCATGTTCGTTGTTCTAAATCACCGAAGCCGGGTACCAAGTTGTTCCTTGGTGAGAACGATGAATATGAAGCTGAAATGGTGGCGCGTCACGATGCGTTATTCGAAATCCATTTCACATCTGATCAAAGCGTTTTAGAGATTCTTAACAGTGTTGGTCACATGCCACTGCCTCCTTACATCGATCGTCCTGATGAAGATGCAGATAAAGAGCGCTACCAGACTGTCTATAATGAAAAGCCGGGTGCGGTTGCAGCGCCAACAGCAGGCCTTCACTTTGATGACAAGCTAATGGCTGACATGAAAGAAAAAGGTGTTGAGTTTGCTTACGTGACGCTTCATGTTGGTGCTGGTACGTTCCAGCCAGTAAAAGTTGATAATATTAACGATCACCACATGCATGCTGAGTACGTTGAAGTGCCGCAAGAAGTGGTTGACGCCGTAGCTGCAGCAAAAGCCCGTGGCGGCCGTATTATTGCTGTTGGTACAACATCAGTACGCTCACTAGAAAGTGCAGCGCAAGATGCGTTGAAGAAAGGCACAGAGTTGGTTCCTTTCTTTGGTGACACTGAAATCTTTATCTTCCCTGGTTACGAATACCAGTTGGTGGATTGCTTGATTACCAATTTCCACTTACCAGAATCAACGCTGATTATGTTGGTGAGTGCATTTGCAGGTTACGACAATGTGATGGGCGCATACGATCACGCAGTGAAGAGCGAATATCGTTTCTTCAGCTACGGTGATGCCATGTTCATCAATAAGAAAACAAGCTAATTTAAGCTAGTTATAAACGATATACATAAGAATTTACGGGTGCTAGCAGTAAGCTAGGAGTCGGGCAGGGTGTCTGTCTAATCTCTCGCAAGGAATACGCGACCGCTCCTCATAGAGCTCACTGGACTGAACTTTTGTTTGGCTTAAGGTTCTGAATTAACAGTCAGATTGTTTCTCTGGCATATTGGAGGCTTCGTGAAATTAAAATACGAACTTAAAAAAACTAATAGCGGCGCACGTCGTGGTCAACTTCAGTTTGAACGCGGTACCGTTGAAACCCCAGCATTCATGCCTGTAGGTACTTACGGTACTGTTAAAGGTATGACACCTGAAGAAGTAAAAGACACAGGTGCTGAAATCCTATTAGGTAACACATTCCACCTATGGCTACGTCCTGGTCAAGAAATCATGAAAATGCACGGTGACCTGCACGATTTCATGAACTGGCACGGTCCTATCCTGACTGATTCAGGCGGCTTTCAAGTATTCAGCCTAGGTGCAATGCGTAAAATCACTGAAGAGGGTGTTCATTTCCGTAACCCTGTAAACGGTGACAAGATCTTCATGGACGCTGAGAAGTCTATGGAAATCCAAAAAGATTTAGGTTCAGACATCGTAATGATCTTCGATGAGTGTACGCCTTACCCTGCGACACACAAAGAAGCAAAAGACTCAATGGAGATGTCTCTTCGTTGGGCTGAGCGTTCACGTAACCACTTCGACAAACTTGAAAACCCGAACTCACTGTTCGGTATCGTTCAAGGTGGCGTGTACGAAGACCTTCGTGATGTATCCGTTAAAGGCCTAACAGAAATTGGTTTTGACGGTTACGCAGTAGGTGGCCTAGCAGTAGGCGAACCAAAAGAAGATATGCACCGCATTCTTGAGCACACATGTCCTCAACTGCCAGAAGATAAGCCACGTTACCTAATGGGCGTAGGCAAACCGGAAGACTTGGTTGAAGGTGTTCGCCGTGGTATCGACATGTTTGACTGTGTAATGCCAACGCGAAATGCACGTAACGGCCACCTGTTTGTGACTGAAGGTGTGATCAAGATCCGTAATGCGAAGCATAAAACCGATACAACACCACTAGATTCAGAGTGTGACTGTTACACTTGTAAGAACTACAGCAAGTCGTACTTACACCATTTGGATCGTTGTAACGAAATCCTAGGTGCTCGACTGAACACGATTCATAACCTGCGTTTCTACCAACGAGTAATGTCAGACATTCGTCAGTCTATCGATGAAGACCGCTTTGAAGAGTTCGTTGCAGAGTTCTACGCAAGAATGGGGCGTGAAGTGCCACCACTAGGTAAAGAATCTTAGTATTTCTTTTTTGCGAGCCCTATCTCTCTTCCGAGTGATGGGGCTTGAAAATAAAGGGATGCGACCCAATTAGACAAACAATTACGAAAATATAAATAGAGGATGTTTTAAATGTTTATTTCTCAAGCTCACGCAGCAGCAGAAGGTGCACCAGCAGGCGGCGGTTTCGAAATGCTTATCATGCTAGGTATGTTCGCTGTGATCTTCTACTTCATGATCTACCGTCCACAAGCTAAGCGTGTTAAAGAGCACAAGAACCTTATGTCTTCTATGGGCAAAGGTGATGAAGTTCTTACAAGCGGCGGCCTAATTGGCAAGATCACTAAGATTGCAGAAGACAGCGACTACGTTGCTATCGAACTGAATGCAAACAACGAAGTAGTTATCAAGAAAGACTTCGTTACAGCAGTGCTACCAAAAGGTACTCTGAAATCTCTATAAACAGCTAGAGGATCCTCGCTGTGCTAAACCGTTACCCGTTATGGAAGTACCTGATGGTGGTGTTTACTATCGCCATCGCTGCGTTGTACGCACTTCCGAATATATACGGTGAAGATCCGGCAGTTCAAGTTACAGGGGCGCGCGGCGCCTCTGTAGATATGTCTACGCTGGATGCTGTCACCAATGCTCTTGAAGCTGAAAACCTTTCTACTAAATCCGTTGCTCTAGAAAACGGTTCCATTCTTGTTCGCTTTAACGATACAGACTCTCAAATTAGTGCTCGTGATGTCATCACTGAAGCATTAGATGAAGACGTAATCGTTGCTTTAAACTTAGCTGCTTCAACTCCTGATTGGCTTGAATCTATTGGTGCTGCACCAATGAAGCTTGGTCTTGACCTACGTGGTGGTGTTCACTTCTTGATGGAAGTGGATATGGACGCTGCGATGCAAAAGCTGGTTGGCCAACAAGAAGAAGCGTTCCGTAGCGAACTTCGTGAAGAAAAAATCCGTTACCGTGCAATTCGCCCATCTGGTAAAGATGCGGTTGAAGTGATTCTACGTAACGCCGAGCAGCTTGCTGAAGCGAAATCGCTACTGCAATCTAAGCACCAAGACATGACGTTTGTAGATTCTGAATCTAATGGTCGTTTTTCTTTGGTTGCTAGCTTCACAGAGGCTCGTCTTCAAGAAATCCGCAACTATGCGGTAGAGCAAAACATTACCATTCTACGTAACCGTGTTAACGAACTTGGTGTTGCTGAACCTTTGGTTCAACGTCAAGGCTCTAGCCGTATCGTAGTGGAATTGCCTGGTGTTCAAGACACGGCTCGCGCTAAAGAAATTCTTGGTGCTACCGCGACGCTTGAGTTCCGTGAAGTGGATAGCAGTGCTGACTTAGCCGCTGCCGCTTCTGGTCGTGCCCCTGCGGGTAGCGAAATCAAGCAAGATCGTGATGGTCGCCCTGTGGTACTTAAGAAGCGCGTTATCCTAGGCGGTTCAAGTATTACTGATGCAAGTTCAAGTGTTGATGAATATGGTCGTCCTCAAGTTAACATCTCGCTAGACAGCGAAGGTGGTAGCAAGATGTCTGCATTCTCTCGTCAGAATATCGGTAAGCTAATGGCAACGGTATTTGCAGAGTACAAAGACAGCGGTCGTAAAACACCGGAAGGTCGAGTTATCTTAAGTAAGCACGAAGAAGTGATTAACCAAGCGACGATTCAATCTGCGCTAGGCCGTAACTTCCGTATTACTGGTATTGACTCAACGGCTGAAGCTCATAACTTGGCACTTCTACTGCGTGCTGGTGCGTTGATTGCGCCTATCTCGATTGTAGAAGAACGTACGATTGGTCCATCTATGGGTCAGCAAAACATCGATATGGGTATCATGGCGATGGTTTGGGGTATGGCTGCTGTAATGCTGTTTACGCTGCTTTACTACCGTAGCTTTGGTCTGATTGCGAACGTTGCGCTAATGGCTAACTTGGTGTTGATTATCGGTGTTATGTCGATGATTCCGGGGGCTACCATGACCCTACCGGGTATTGCCGGTATCGTATTAACGGTCGGTATGGCGGTTGATGCGAACGTTCTGATCTTTGAGCGTATACGTGAAGAGCTTCGAGATGGACGCAGTCCACAACAAGCGATTCACCAAGGTTACGCGAACGCATTCAGCACAATCGCCGATGCCAACATCACCACACTACTAACAGCAATCATTCTATTTGCTGTGGGTACGGGTGCTATCAAAGGCTTCGCGGTAACGCTGTCTATCGGTATCTTGACTTCAATGTTTACAGCTATTGTCGGAACACGTTGTATCGTGAACCTGATGTATGGCGGCAAACGCGTTAAAAAACTGTCGATCTAAGGCTAGGAATTAATATGTTTCAGATTCTAAAAGCAGACAAAATGATCGACTTTATGCGTTGGTCAAAGGTTGCCTTTGTTTTTTCTATCTTGATGATTGGTACTGCTATCTTCACCCTAACAACGAAATCGTTGAACTGGGGTCTAGATTTTACTGGCGGTACTCTGATTGAAGTTGGTTTTGAACAACCGGCACACCTTCCTGATATTCGTAGTGCACTAGAAGCCGAAGGCTTTGGTGATGCAACGGTACAGAACTTCGGTTCAGCTCGTGATGTGATGGTTCGTTTACGTCCACGTGATGGCGTAGCGGGCGAAACGCTTGGTAACCAAATCCTTTCTGCTATTGAGAATGGTACTGGTGAGCAAGTTGAAATGCGTCGTATCGAGTTCGTTGGTCCTAACGTGGGTGACGAATTAACAGAAGCGGGTGGCCTTGCTATTCTAGTTTCTCTTATCTGTATCTTGATCTACGTATCAGTGCGATTTGAATGGCGTTTGGCTGCGGGTGCAGTATTAGCACTGGCGCACGACGTTATCATCACTCTGGGTGTGTTCTCTCTAATGCAAATTGAGGTCGACCTTACCATCGTAGCAGCCTTGCTAACGGTCGTCGGTTACTCCCTCAACGATACCATTGTTGTATTCGACCGTATCCGTGAGAACTTCCGTAAGATGCGTAAGGGTGAAGCACCTGAAGTACTGAACAGCTCAATCACACAAACATTGAGCCGTACATTGATCACTTCTGGTACCACGTTATTCGTAGTTATCGCACTGTTCGTTCAGGGCGGCGCTATGATTCACGGCTTCGCGACTGCACTTCTACTGGGTATTACGGTTGGTACTTACTCTTCTATCTACGTTGCATCTGCACTGGCTATGAAGTTAGGTATTACGCGTGAACACCTAATGCCACCACAAGTGGACAAAGAAGGTGAAGAGTTTGACGAGATGCCTTAGGCCTTGGCTTAATAAGTTTCGCTAAACCAAAAAAACCGCTAGGCAACTAGCGGTTTTTTTACGTCTGTATTCTAGGGAAGCTCAATACAATTTAGCGTTGAAGTATGTTGAACTTCATTTCACTAAGAGACATCCTGATCGTATCT
Organism: Vibrio sp. 10N.286.49.E11; assembly: GCF_041469505.1. Lineage (NCBI taxonomy): Bacteria > Pseudomonadati > Pseudomonadota > Gammaproteobacteria > Vibrionales > Vibrionaceae > Vibrio > Vibrio sp. 10N.286.49.E11. The sequence continues at coordinate 90,363 of NZ_JBFRKQ010000037.1, read as the reverse complement.
CGTATCTCGTATCTCAAATCGCAGATACAAAAAAGCCTCGCTATCTAGCGAGGCTTTGGAGTTTTTATGCGCCCTTAAAACAGAGAGCTTTAACGTAAGGTCTGAATTATTTCAGCATACCTTCGTTAGCGTTCTCACGAACGTGCTTAAGAATAGACTTAACACCACGTGCGCTTGAAGCAACAACATTACCAGAAGTCATGTAATCAGTACCGCCAGCGAAGTCAGTCATGATAGCACCAGCTTCACGAGCGATTAGGTCGCCAGCTGCTAGATCCCATGGCTTAAGGCCTAGTTCTAGGTAACCATCAACACGGCCAGCTGCTAGGTAACATAGGTCAAGAGCAGGAGAACCTGTACGACGGAAATCAGCACAGTCAATGAATAGACCAGAGATGATCTTCATGAAAGATTCAGAGTGTTGTTTTTGCTTGAATGGGAAACCAGTCGCTAGAACAGTACCTTGAAGGTCTTTTAGTTGAGTAACACGCATACGAGCGTTGTTAAGTTGAGCGCCAGCGCCACGTTGAGCTGTGAATAGCTCGTTTAGCATTGGGTCATAAACACAAGCAACTTCTGTACGACCGTTCATGCGAACAGCGATAGATACAGAGAAGTGAGGGAAACCTTTTACAAAGTTGTTGGTGCCATCTAGTGGGTCAACGATCCATTGTACGTCAGAGTCTTTACCTTCAGTCAGGCCTTTCTCTTCAGAAATAATGCTGTGCTCTGGGTAAGATGCTTTGATTGTCTCAATGATCATGTACTCAGCTTCTTGAGCAATGTTAGTAACGTAATCGTTGTTACCTTTTAGAGACGATTCGATCTTATCAGTTGTTTCTAGAGATTTAGCAATATGGTTGCCAGCTTTACGCGCAGCGCGTATCGCAATGTTTAGCATTGGATGCATATGGTTTTTCCCACAAGATGTTAAAGAACAATTTAAAGCGGCGGCGAGTATACCAAAGTTTTACCAAAAGGGAAGTGGTTATTTTTTGAACTCTTGGTTTCACATTGCGCGAAGGGTCTGACCATTTTACTTTGCTATGTGTTAATATCTCGCGATTATTTTTAAAGTGGTGTCATATAGCATGTTAGACAATGTAAAAGTCGTTCTGGTTGGTACGTCTCATTCGGGAAATATCGGATCAGCAGCTCGCGCAATGAAAGTGATGGGTTTGAGTCAATTAGTTCTTGTAGACCCTCAATGTGAAGTTGACGAGCAGACCTTAGCACTGGCTGCGGGTGCTGGTGACATCGCAGAAAACGCGACTATCGTTTCCACACTGGACGAAGCAGTAAAAGACTGTGGTTTAGTGGTTGGTTCGAGTGCACGTTCACGCACACTTGAATGGCCAATGCTTGAGCCTCGTGAGTGTGGACAAAAATTTGCAATTGAAGGTCAGAAGCACCCAGTAGCATTAGTATTCGGCCGTGAGCGTACGGGCTTGACTAACGATGAGCTTCAGAAGTGCCACTTCCATGTATGTATCCCAGCTAACCCTGAATACAGCTCGCTAAACCTAGCAATGGCGGTACAGACTCTGAGCTACGAAGTGCGTGTCGCCCACCTTGATATGGTCGCTAGCCAATATCAACCACAGCCACAAGATGAGTACCCTCGTCACGAAGAACTAGAAATGTTCTACGAGCACCTTGAAAAAGTGATCATTGATACCCAATTTATCTCTAAGGATAAGCCGGGGCAGGTGATGAACAAGCTACGTCGCCTATTTAGCCGTGCTCGTCCAGAACTGCAAGAAATCAACACACTTCGTGGTATTTTGACTTCTATTGAGAAGAGCAAAAACGACAAATAAAGCCCATACAATAGTTAAGGGTGAATACCTGACTAAAATAGTCAACTAAATACTTGACCAATTTAGTCGGGTATGGGAAGATTCCAACCACATAAACAATGTGGATACGGTGTGATATGAAACTTACATCTAAAGGAAGATATGCGGTAACAGCTATGCTAGATGTAGCACTGCATTCGCAAAAAAGCCCAGTTCCTCTGGCTGATATTTCAGAGCGACAAGGCATCTCGTTATCTTACTTAGAACAGCTATTTTCTAAGTTACGTAAAGCTGGCTTAGTTGCTAGTGTTCGTGGTCCTGGCGGTGGTTACCGTTTAGGTGCTGAAGCGAGCGACATCGCTGTCGGAACTGTAATTGCTGCAGTAGACGAATCAGTGGATGCAACTAAGTGTCACGGTCGAGCAGATTGCCAAGGTGGCAGTCGTTGTTTAACTCACACTTTATGGCGTGATTTAAGCTCCCGAATCAGCAGCTTCTTAAACGACATTACGCTCGGTGAGCTAATGAAAGATAACGAAGTTTTAGAGATTTCTGATCGTCAAGATATCGATCTTGCGGTTAATAATGGTTTTGCACATAAAAATACGAGCACTACAACGATTAGTGCAGCACCTCACGGTGTTAATGCCCGCTCTTAGCGGTCAGTTTTTACATTGGAGTAGAAAATGAAACTGCCTATTTACTTTGACTATTCAGCTACATGCCCAGTCGATCCACGTGTTGCTGAAAAAATGGTTCAGTGCATGACGATGGACGGTAACTTCGGTAACCCTGCATCTCGTTCACACCGTTACGGCTGGCAGGCAGAAGAATCAGTAGATAATGCTCGTGAGCAAATTGCCGATCTACTAAATGCAGACCCACGTGAGATTGTTTTTACGTCAGGTGCTACAGAGTCAGATAACCTTGCTATCAAAGGTGCAGCGCACTTTTACGAGAAGAAAGGTAAGCACGTAATCACGTGCAAAACAGAACACAAAGCGGTTCTTGATCCATGTCGCCAACTAGAGCGTGAAGGTTTTGAGGTGACATACCTTGAGCCAGAAGCTAACGGCATCATCGATCTAGACAAGCTACAAGCTGCAATGCGTGAAGATACTGTTCTAGTTTCTATCATGCACGTAAACAACGAGATTGGTGTAATCCAAGATATCTCTGCAATCGGCGAATTATGTCGTGCACGTAAGATCATCTTCCACGTTGATGCGGCGCAGTCTGCGGGTAAAATCCCACTAGACGTAAAAGAGATGAAAGTAGACCTTATCTCTATGTCTGCACACAAAGCATACGGCCCTAAAGGCATCGGCGCTTTGTACGTTCGTCGTAAGCCACGTATTCGCCTAGAAGCGCAAATGCACGGTGGCGGTCATGAACGTGGTTTCCGTTCTGGTACTCTTGCTACTCACCAAATCGTGGGTATGGGCGAAGCTTTTGCCATCGCTAAACAAGACATGCAGAAAGATTACGATCACGCACTAGCACTTCGTGAGCGCCTATTGAAAGGTGTTCAAGATCTAGAAGCGGTAACCGTAAACGGCGACCTAGACCAACGTGTACCACATAACCTAAACGTGAGCTTTGCTTTCGTTGAAGGTGAATCTCTGCTTATGTCTTTAAAAGACTTAGCGGTATCATCAGGTTCTGCATGTACATCAGCGAGTCTTGAGCCTTCATACGTTTTACGCGCTCTTGGCTTAAACGATGAACTGGCACACAGCTCAGTACGTTTTTCATTCGGCCGTTTCACTACGGAAGAAGAAATCGACTACGCGATTGCACAAATCCGTGTAGCAGTAAATAAATTACGCGACATGTCTCCTCTATGGGATATGTATAAAGAAGGGATTGATTTGAACACTGTTGAGTGGGCTCATCACTAATCTCACGGAAATAGAGGATTCGAGGTAACTATCATGGCATATAGCGAAAAAGTAATTGATCACTACGAAAACCCACGTAACGTAGGTTCGTTTGATAAAGAAGATCCAAGTGTAGGTAGCGGCATGGTTGGCGCACCAGCTTGTGGTGACGTAATGAAACTGCAAATCAAAGTATCTGCAGAAGGTATTATTGAAGACGCAAAATTCAAGACTTACGGTTGCGGTAGCGCAATCGCTTCTAGCTCACTAGTCACTGAGTGGGTTAAAGGTAAAAGTATTGATGAAGCAGCTGCTATTAAAAACTCTGAAATCGCAGAAGAGCTAGAGTTGCCACCAGTGAAAGTTCACTGTTCAATTCTTGCTGAAGATGCAATCAAAGCAGCGGTTGCGGATTACAAAAAGAAGCACTAATCGTTTCTACAACGTAATCACTTCAAAAAAGTAATATTTGGGAGCACCCTTTGTGCTCCCCCTGAGTTCTCAATTTATATAAAACACAAGGTTGTAGTATGGCCATCACCATGACAGATACGGCAGCAAGCCGAGTTCAAGCTTTCCTAGATAACCGAGGTAAAGGTATCGGGTTGCGCTTAGCGGTAAAAACTACTGGCTGTTCGGGTATGGCGTATGTACTGGAATTCGTTGACGAGCTCAACGAAGAAGACGAAGTGTTCGAGCATTCAGGTGTTAAGGTCATCATTGATCCAAAGAGCCTAGTTTACCTAGACGGTACTGAGCTTGATTACGTAAAAGAAGGCCTAAACGAAGGTTTTGAATTCAACAACCCTAACGCGAAAGGCGAATGTGGTTGTGGTGAGAGCTTCAATGTATAAACGCCTCAATCGTTGAGCGTTTATAATGAGCGAAGAATAAAATTAGGCTCTAAGTAAAGAGCCTAAACTTAGGACCACCGTTACATGAATCATTTCGAATTATTTGGGCTACCACTTCAGTTTCAACTGGATGGTAGCCTTCTTTCTTCTCAGTTTAGAGATCTGCAACGCCAATTCCACCCTGATAAATTTGCCACGGCTTCTGAGCGAGATCGCTTGCTGGCTGTGCAAAAAGCTGCGCAAATCAATGATGCGTACCAGGTGTTGAAAAATCCAGTCAGCCGCGCTGAATACCTGTTAGTTCAACATGGTGAGGATATTCGTGGTGAGCAGCAGACTATGCAAGATCCTATGTTCCTGATGGAGCAAATGGAATTGCGTGAAGAGCTGGAAGATATCGCCGACAGTTCTGATCCTGAAGATGCTTTGTTTGCATTTGAAGGAAAGGTTAGCAAAATGTATAAACAACAATTAAGCGCTATCCAACAAGAACTCGACAGCGAAGCTTGGTTAGAAGCTGCAGACCGAGTAAGAAAGCTTAAGTTTATTGCAAAATTAAAGAATGAAATCGAGTTAGTTGAAGATCGTTTGATCGGCTAGTTCGTATAACAAGGACACATCCATGGCACTACTTCAGATTGCAGAACCAGGGCAAAGCGCCGCTCCTCACCAGCACAAGCTTGCAGTGGGTATTGATTTAGGTACAACAAACTCATTGGTTGCGTCAGTGCGCAGTGGTGAGGCAAGCACGCTTGTTGATCAACAAGGTCGCAGTATTCTCCCTTCCGTTGTTCACTATCAGTCAGAGTCGTACACCACTGGTGATGAAGCGCGTGTAAATGCACAAACTGATCCTAAAAATACCATTATCTCAGTTAAGCGATTAATCGGTCGTTCACTGTCAGATATTCAACAGCGATACCCATCTCTGCCATATCAGTTTGAAGAAAGTGATAATGGCCTGCCTGTGATTAACACAGCGCAAGGAAATAAGAACCCAATTCAAGTATCTGCAGATATTCTTCGTGCACTCGGTCAACGTGCTGAGTCGACGTTAGGTGGTGAATTGGCTGGTGCCGTGATTACCGTCCCTGCGTACTTTGATGATGCACAACGTGCAGGTACCAAAGACGCAGCGCAACTTGCTGGTCTTCATGTGTTACGTCTTCTTAATGAACCCACTGCAGCTGCGATTGCTTATGGCTTGGATTCAGGTAAAGAAGGGGTAATCGCTGTTTATGACTTAGGCGGTGGTACGTTTGATATCTCTATCCTACGCCTGTCTAAAGGTGTCTTCGAAGTTTTAGCAACCGGTGGTGACTCTGCATTAGGCGGCGATGACTTTGACCATTTAATTGCGGATCATTTCCAAGAGCAAATGGGCTTGTTAGAGCTGACAGCAGAACAGAACCGTATTCTTCTAGACGCAGCAACAGAAGCGAAGATTGGCTTATCTGAAGCTGAAAGCGTTAATGTTGAAGCACTAGGTTGGTCTGGCTCTTTAACTCGTGAAGAGTTCGAAGAGATCATCAAGCCACTAGTTAAGAAAACGCTGCTTTCGTGCCGCCGAGCACTGAAAGATGCGGAAGTTGACGCGGATGAAGTACTAGAAGTCGTGATGGTAGGTGGTTCAACTCGTACCTTACTTGTTCGTGAAATGGTCGGTGGCTTCTTTGGTCGTACTCCATTAACCAGTATTAACCCTGATGAAGTGGTTGCGATTGGCGCTTCAATTCAAGCGGACATTTTAGTTGGCAACAAGCCAGACTCTGAAATGCTACTTCTGGACGTTATTCCTTTATCGCTCGGTATCGAAACTATGGGTGGCTTGGTCGAAAAGATCATCCCTCGTAATACCACGATCCCTGTCGCTCGCGCACAAGAATTTACCACGTTCAAAGACGGTCAAACTGCAATGACAGTGCATACCGTTCAAGGCGAACGTGAAATGGTTGACGACTGTCGTTCATTGGCTCGTTTTGCTCTAAAAGGCATTCCACCAATGGCAGCAGGCGCGGCGCATATTCGAGTGACTTACCAAGTGGATGCTGATGGCCTGCTATCAGTTACGGCTATGGAGAAGAGCACGGGTGTTCAAGCTGAAATCCAAGTTAAACCTTCTTACGGCCTAAGCGATGATGAAGTTGCGAACATGCTGAAAGACTCAATGACGTTCGCAAAAGAAGACATGCAAGCACGTGCTCTTGCTGAACAACGTGTAGAAGCGGATCGCGTGATCGAAGGCCTTATTGCTGCGATGCAAGCTGACGGCGACGAACTGCTTAACGAACAAGAAAAGCAACAGCTGCTACAAGCGATTGAAACACTCATCGAAGTGCGCAATGGCGACAGCGCTGATGCCATTGAAGTAGAAATTAAGAATACCGACAAAGCGAGCCAAGACTTTGCTTCTCGTCGTATGGATAAATCAATTCGTGCTGCACTGTCAGGTCAGTCAGTCGATAATATTTAATAGTTAGAGAATAGATAAACATGCCAAAGATTATTGTTTTACCTCACGAAGATCTATGTCCAGAAGGCGCTGTTTTAGAAGCAAAAACTGGTGAGACGGTTCTTGATGTTGCATTGAAGGCCGGTATTGGTATTGAACACGCATGTGAAAAATCGTGTGCATGTACAACATGTCACGTTGTGATTCGTGAAGGCTTCGATTCTTTAGAAGAGAGTGATGACCTAGAAGACGACATGCTAGATAAGGCATGGGGCTTAGAGATGGAATCTCGCCTTGGCTGCCAAGCTAAAGTGGCTAACGAAGATCTTGTAGTAGAGATTCCAAAGTACACATTGAACCTAGCGTCTGAAGATCACTAAGAACTTCTCTACAGTCATGGTGGTTTCGCCATGACTGAGATAACGGTTTAACAAAACTGGCCTAGAATATAGATCATAAAGGTGACCAAGCGTCGCTAATAAATATAAGGAAGTGTTATGAGCTTGAAGTGGATTGATTCGCGAGACATCGCAATTGAGCTATGTGATTTGTACCCTGATACTGATCCTAAAACGGTACGTTTTACCGATCTGCATCAATGGGTGCTAGACCTTGAAGAGTTTGATGACGAGCCTAACCACTCGAATGAAAAAATCTTAGAGGCTATTATTTTGTGCTGGATGGATGAGATGGATTAATCCTCTTGTCTAATGATTTGGTCGCGGGTTGGTATCAGTCCAATATAAAACGCAGCCAAGTTAACAATTCTTACTAAAAAAAGCGGACCTTATGGTCCGTTTTTTTATCAAAATGACATTTTCCTCCTACATAATGCTAACATCAGTGAGCTAATAAAAAATAATCAGAATCACACTCTCGAAGTGGTTCATGACAAGGAGAAATCATGTCTACACAGATGTCAGTATTTTTAAGTCAAGAAGCTGCCCAGCCTCAGTGGGGAGCAAGAGCTATTTTATCGTTCTCAGAAGCGGGAGCGACAATTCACATTGGTGAAGGCCACGATCTAGGCGCAGTTCAACGTGCGGGTCGTACGCTTGACGGACAAGGTATCGCATTCGTTTCACTTCGTGGTGAAGGTTGGGATCTAGAAAGCGTTTGGGCTTTCTACCAAGGCTACCGTGGACCAAAGAAAAAGAATGCATTGGAATGGGATGCACTTTCAGAAGCCGATCAAACTGAGCTTGAAGCTCGTATTCGCGCAACTGACTGGACGCGTGACATTATCAATAAAACCGCTGAAGAAGTGGCACCTCGTCAACTTGCGACAATGGCTGCAGAATACATCAAGTCAGTGGCACCAGCGGGCACTGTTAAAGCGAAGATTGTTAAAGACAAGGATCTACTAACCGAAGGTTGGGAAGGCATCTACGCGGTAGGTCGTGGCTCTGAGCGTACATCAGCAATGCTGCAACTGGACTTCAACCCAACAGGCGATGAAAACGCACCTGTATTTGCCTGTTTAGTCGGTAAAGGTATTACGTTCGATTCGGGCGGTTACAGTATCAAGCCAGGCCAATTCATGACAGCGATGAAAGCTGACATGGGTGGCGCAGCAACGATTACTGGTGGTTTAGGTCTTGCGATTGAACGCGGTCTTAACAAGCGCATCAAGCTTATTCTATGTTGCGCAGAGAACATGATCTCTGGTCGCGCATTGAAGCTTGGCGATATCATTACCTACAAAAACGGTAAAACAGTTGAGATCATGAACACTGATGCGGAAGGTCGCTTAGTGCTAGCTGATGGCCTGATGTACGCAAGTGCACAAAGCCCTGAGCTGATCATCGACTGTGCAACGCTAACAGGCGCGGCTAAAAACGCATTAGGTAACGACTACCACGCACTATTAAGCTTCGATGATGAGTTGTCTCACCAAGCGCTAACAGCGGCAAACCAAGAGAAAGAAGGCTTATGGCCACTGCCTCTTGCTGATTTCCACCGTGGTATGTTGCCTTCAAACTTTGCTGATCTTTCAAACATCAGCACAGGCGATTACACACCGGGTGCAAGTACAGCAGCGGCATTCCTTTCTTACTTTGTAGATGATTACAAAAAAGGTTGGATTCATATGGATTGCGCGGGTACTTACCGTAAGTCAGCAAGTGACAAGTGGGCGGCAGGCGCAACGGGTATGGGCGTTCGCACACTGGCTCGTCTTCTTATCGACCAAGCAAAATAATAATAAGGGTGAGCGGTATTTTGTGCCGCTCATTCATAAAGCTCAGATCGAAAGATCTCAGTAATTTCAGTATTTAATAACAAAAAAATGAAGTGAAGGAATCCCTATGGCTCTAGAAAGAACGTTCTCAATTGTTAAGCCGGATGCAGTTAAGCGTAACCTTGTTGGTGAAATCTACCACCGTATCGAAAAAGCAGGCCTAGAAATTATTGCTGCTAAAATGGTTCGTCTTACTGAAGAGCAAGCGAGTGGCTTCTACGCTGAACATGAAGGCAAAGAGTTCTTCCCAGCTCTTAAAGAGTTTATGACTTCTGGTCCTATCATGGTTCAAGTGCTTGAAGGCGAAAACGCTATCGCTCGTTACCGTGAACTTATGGGTAAAACAAACCCAGAAGAAGCGGCATGCGGTACTATCCGTGCTGACTACGCAATCAGCATGCGTTACAACTCAGTTCACGGCAGCGACAGCCCTGAGTCTGCAGCTCGCGAAATCGAATTCTTCTTCCCAGAATCTGAAATTTGCCCACGCCCAGCTCAATAATCGGCACTGCAAATTATTCTAAAGGCTTCACCTCGGTGAGGCCTTTTTTGTAAGTGGATTTTACGCTCTCGATAATCAATTTAGTCGTCATTCTCGAAAGCGACGAAGGAGCGTAATCGGGAATCTGTTTTTGTTATTGGAGATTCCAGATACTTCGTTCCTCAGTTCTGGAATGACGGGGAACTTTGGAGCAACCATCTCATGGTAAATATTATCGAGCAATTGGTGATTATTTACGTCATTCCCGAAAGCGACGAAGGAGTGTAATCGGGAATCTTTGTTTAAATTGGGTAATCTCAGGCCGATAAATACAATTGTTCAAATTTTAATCGCTTAAGTTTGAATGTCTTAATAAACACAGGGTTTTACAATGCTTGTTGAAGTTGCGTAAAGCCTGTACAATTCGCGCCCTTAATTATTGTTCCGTCATTGAGAGGCATCATGACCACAGCTAAAGTCAATCTACTCGATTTTGATCGTAAAGGTCTTCGTAAATTTTTCACAGAAGAACTGAATGAGAAAGCGTTTCGAGCAGAGCAAGTGATGAAGTGGATTTATCACTTCGGTGTCGATGACTTCGAACAAATGAATAACATCAACAAAAAGTTACGTGAGAAACTTCAACGTCGCTGTGAGATTGTTGCACCTGTTGTTTCTGAAGCTCAACACTCTTCAGATGGCACAATTAAATGGGCGATGAGCGTTGGCGACCAAGACGTTGAAACGGTATACATCCCAGATGGTGACCGTGCGACGCTATGTGTATCTTCACAGGTTGGTTGTGCACTTGAATGTAAGTTCTGTTCTACAGCTCAACAAGGCTTCAACCGTAACCTAAAAGTTTCAGAGATTGTTGGCCAAATCTGGCGTGCATCTCGCGAAATCGGCCTAGAAAAAGAAACCGGTCGTCGTCCAATTACTAACGTTGTAATGATGGGTATGGGCGAGCCTCTATTGAACATGAAGAACCTAATGCCATCATTAGAAATCATGCTTGATGATCTAGGTTTCGCACTGTCTAAGCGTCGTGTAACCGTATCAACTTCTGGTGTTGTTTCTGGCCTTGACCAAATGACAGACAACATCGATGTCGCATTGGCTATTTCTCTACATGCGCCAAACGATGCACTACGTAGCCAAATCATGCCGATCAACGACCGTTGGGATATCCAAGACTTCCTAGCATCTGTTCGTCGTTACATTGCATCTTCAAATGCTAACCGCGGTAAAGTAACGGTTGAGTACGTGTTATTGGATCATGTGAATGATGATATGGACCACGCACGTGAACTTGCTGAGCTAATGAAAGAGACGCCTTGTAAGATCAACTTGATTCCATTCAACCCTTACCCGGGGTCGCCTTATAAGAAGCCAAGCAACTCTCGTATTGATCGCTTCCAAAAAACGCTGATGGAATACAACTACACAGTAACCGTTCGTAAGACTCGTGGTGATGATATTGATGCCGCGTGTGGTCAGTTAGTCGGTGATGTGATTGATAGAACCAAGCGTACTAAAATGCTTAAAGCAGCCTCTGAAGCGAACTTGATTGCCGGTGGTGTGATTGAAGTAAAAGCGGTATAAAACGCGATTAGAACCTAAACAAGCCAGAAGTCTTACTTCTGGCTTGTTGCTTTTCTGGGGTGCAGTTTTTGATTTTTTGGACTTCTTGCCCACGCTTTCTTACATTTTTCGTCAAATTTTGGACAAAACCATGAGCTGACGGTAAATTTTGTTTAAAGTGTTTTTGCCTTGTAATGGCATTAGCTTATGATTAACTAATCTTAAATTAATTTAAGTGCTCGCTTGCTACTGATCATCAATATGTCTATTTAGGTTGGCTACTTGATAAACTAGCTTCCTGAGAAGGTCATCCATAATAAATGAATGATGTTCGCCTTTAAGGGTTGATGATTTAGATAGCAGGAAAAATTCCACATAACGTGGGTTGTTAGATTGAGCTTAAACGACAATAAGAAAACGCTCTCCTCAACCTGCGATAATACTTTAGAAGTTCACTCTCTATGAACACAGAACAAGATACACAAGCGCAAGAAAACGTAGCTCCAGCTTTGGAAGCGGGAACGCTGCTTAAGAACAAACGAGAATCTCTTGGTTTAACGCAAAAGCAGATTTCTGATCGCTTGAAACTTCGCGTTACTCTGATCCAACAAATTGAAGAAAACCAATTCGAGTCAGATCAAGTGGCGACGTTTATGCGTGGCTATATTCGTTCATACGCGAAATACGTCAATCTTGACGAAAAAGTCGTATTGAGTGCGCTGCATCATGCCGGTGATGCTCAGCATCAAGAGCAAGAAATGCTGAGTTTTTCTCGTAAGACCAAAACCGAGAAGCACAACAGCCGTATTATGATCCTGACTTGGAGCATTTTTGCGGTCATTGCGGGTATCTCCTCACTTTGGTGGTGGCAGAACCAACAGCAAGACACCCTATCTCAATCTTTAGCGAATACTGAAAGCTCAGAAGAGCTAGCGGTAGAAAAATCACTTGCCCCTGAATTCACCTCTTTGGAAGTGATTGAAGCTGAACAAAACGAAGCGGGTGCTTCTGTTGTTGAAGGTGCTGAAGGCCTTGCTGCGATAAGCGATGCGGAAGAAAGTTCAGATGCTGTTACTCCAGCTGACGAAACTTCTGCACAACAAACAACAGAGACTGAACCAACTGCTGAAGCTGCTGCGAATGCAGAAACGGTTGAAGCTAGCACGGCTCCTGAAGCTGTGGCTAACGAACTAGTGATGCAGTTCACCGCTGATTGCTGGATCCAAGTAAAAGATGCAACGGGTAAAACCTTGTCGACTGGCATCAAAAAAGCAGGTCAGTCGTTAAATCTATCAGGAACTGCGCCATATAAAGTGATTCTAGGTGCGCCAGAAGGCGTATCAATGACATTTGCAAGTGAACCTGTCGACCTTTCTGGGTATACTTCAGGCAAAGTAGCTAGAATAACCTTACCTTAGAGTTAATATGCAACACGAATCTCCTATTATTCGTCGCAAATCAACCCGTATTTATGTGGGTGATGTGCCGATCGGTGATGGTGCACCAATTGCTGTGCAATCCATGACCAACACAAGAACAACAGATGTAGCCGCGACCGTTGCTCAAATTAGAGCTCTGGAAAAAGTTGGCGCTGATATCGTTCGCGTATCTGTACCGACTATGGATGCAGCTGAAGCCTTTAAGCTAATCAAGCAGCAGGTCTCTGTTCCTTTGGTTGCTGATATTCACTTCGACTACCGTATCGCACTTAAAGTGGCGGAATACGGCGTTGACTGTCTGCGTATCAACCCAGGTAACATCGGTAACGAAAGCCGTATCCGCTCAGTTGTTGATTGTGCACGTGATATGAATATTCCGATTCGTATTGGTGTTAACGGCGGTTCTCTTGAGAAAGAGATCCAAGAGAAATACACAGAACCTACAGCAGAAGCGCTTGTTGAATCAGCAATGCGTCATGTAGATATCCTAGACCGTCTGAACTTTGATCAATTCAAAGTCAGCGTGAAGGCTTCTGATGTATTCCTTGCTGTCGGTTCTTACCGTTTGCTGGCTAAGCAGATTGATCAACCTCTCCACCTTGGTATTACCGAAGCGGGTGGTGCGCGTGCAGGCTCTGTGAAGTCAGCGGTAGGTTTAGGTATGCTTCTTTCTGAAGGTATCGGCGATACGCTGCGTATATCGCTAGCGGCTGATCCGGTTGAAGAGATCAAAGTTGGCTTTGATATTCTTAAATCTTTGCGCATTCGTTCGCGTGGCATCAACTTCATTGCGTGTCCGAGCTGTTCTCGTCAAGAGTTCGATGTTATTAACACCGTTAATGCCCTTGAAGAGCGCCTAGAAGACGTGATCACTCCAATGGACGTATCTATCATCGGTTGTGTGGTTAACGGCCCTGGTGAAGCTGAAGTGTCTCACTTAGGTTTAGCTGGTAGTGCACGTAAGAGTGCCTTCTACGAAGATGGTAAGCGTCAGAAAGAGCGCTTCGACAACGATGACCTTGTCGACAAACTTGAAGCTAAGATTCGTGCAAAAGCGTCAGTGCTTGATAAAGCAAATCGCATTGATGTAGAAAACTTAGAAGATTAATACAACGCGATGGGGTGTGATTGTCTATTCGCACTAACACCTGGTCGTGAGAAATTACGGAATAAATACTGTGGCTAAAAATATTCAAGCAATTCGAGGCATGAACGACTGCCTTCCAACTCAATCACCACTGTGGCAGAAAGTAGAAAGCGCAGTTAAAAACGTGGTGAGTGCATACGGTTACAACGAAGTACGTATGCCTATCGTTGAAGAAACAAACCTATTTAGCCGTGCAGTTGGTGAAGAGACAGACGTTGTTTCTAAAGAGATGTACACCTTTGACGACCGCAATGGCGATAGCCTAACGCTGCGTCCAGAAGGCACAGCAGGTTGTGTTCGTTCATGTATTCAAAATAGCCTTATCAACCGTGATGAACAGCGCCTATGGTACATGGGCCCTATGTTCCGTCACGAGCGTCCTCAAAAAGGTCGTTACCGTCAATTCCACCAATGTGGTGTTGAAGTGTTTGGCCTAGACGGTCCAGACGTTGACGCAGAACTTATCATGATGACAGCACGTCTATGGCGTGAGCTAGGCATCGACAAGCACGTTCGCCTAGAGCTGAACTCAATCGGTTCTCAAGAAGATCGCGTTAGCTACCGCACTGCGTTAGTGGCTTTCCTTGAGCAACACATTGATGTGCTTGACGAAGACTGCAAACGTCGCATGCACACTAACCCTCTACGTGTACTTGATACTAAGAACCCTGATGTTCAAGCTATCTTAGGTGACGCACCTCGACTATCTGAATATCTAGGTGAAGAATCGAAGCAACATTTTGCTGGTTTGTGTGAACTTCTTGACGCTGTTGGTATCGAATACCAAGTTAATGAGCGTCTAGTACGTGGCCTAGATTACTACAACCGCACTGTATTTGAGTGGATCACAGACAGCCTTGGTGCTCAAGGTACAGTATGTGGCGGCGGTCGTTACGATGGTCTTGTTGAGCAACTAGGCGGCAAAGCAACCAATGCAGTTGGCTTCGCAATGGGTCTAGAGCGTCTGGTTCTGATGATGGAAACGCTAGAGCTAACAGAAGTTCGTCGTAGCGTTGATGTATACGTAGTTGCTGCTGGCGAAGGTACTATGATCGCGGGCATGCAGTTAGCGAATCAATTACGCGACACCGTTGAAGGCGTGCGTGTAATGAACCACTTCGGTGGTGGTAACTTCAAGAAGCAATTCAAACGTGCTGACAAAGTAGGTGCTGTTGTGGCGCTGGTACTTGGTGAGAACGAAGTTGCTGACAATACAGTTGTGCTAAAAGATCTGGTTGGCGGCGAGCAAGAAACCGTGTCTCAAACGGAAGTTGCAGAGAAAGTTGCTGCGCTAATCTAATTAGCCATTGAGCAAACGCTCATAATGAATACTAACGTCAGCACTATGCTGGCGTTTAAAGAATTAAAGAGGACAGGAAGTGGAACTTTACGATAGCGAAGAGCAACAAGTTGAAGCCATTAAAGATTGGTGGAAAGAGAACGGTAAAGCCGTAATCTTTGGTGCGGTTATTGGTTTAGGTGGTCTATTTGGCTGGCGCTATTACCAAGATTCAGTAGTTGAAGCGCGTGAAGCAGCTTCAGAAAGCTACACCTCTGTAATTTCAGCTCTTGATGTTAAGGGTGTTGATGCTCAATCTGATATTCAAGCTTTCATCGACGCAAACAAAGATGCTGAGTACTCAGTACTTGCTGCTATGCAACTAGCAAAAGTACAAGTACAAGCAGGCGATCTAGCGGCGGCACTTGAACAGCTCGAGTGGGCAAAATCGGCAACTAAGGACGCGGCACTTGCGCCACTACTTACTTACCGTGTTGCACGTATTAAAGCTGAGCAAGGTGAATTTGACGCAGCACTGACTGATCTTGCTGCTATGACAGACGAATCTTGGAAAGGCCGTGTTGCTGAACTGCGTGGTGATATCTCACTTCGTAAAGGCGACACAGATGCAGCATACAGTGCTTACACAGAAGCACAGCAAGCTGTTGACGCTAGCCAAACGCTTCAAATCAAACTTGACGACCTAGCTAAATAAGGCGCTTTGAATGAAGAAGATGTTTCCAAAAGCGGCGTTGTGTGCGATTGCTCTTGGCCTACTAGCTGGCTGTGCGGGTGAAGAAGACACCGTAATCATGGCTCCAGTCCCAACGGTAAACAGCGAGTTCACTCCTAGTCAGGAATGGTCTACGTCGGTTGGTGATGGTGTTGGTCACTACTTTTCAAAACTAACGCCAGAATTGGCTTACGACAAAGTGTTTGTTGCAAGCCGTGAAGGTATGGTTAAAGCGCTTGATCCTGATACAGGTAAAGCGCTGTGGAAAGTCGATCTTGAGAAAGACGTATTGGCTCGTTTATCGGGTGGCTTAACGGCGGCTTACGGTAAAGTTTTTGTTGGTTCTGAAAATGGCGAAGTGATCGCACTGGAAGAATCGACCGGTGAAGAGCTGTGGCGTGTATCAGTCAATGGCGAGGTGCTTGCATCCCCAGCAACTGATAGCAACATGGTCATTGTTCATACCAGTCGCGGTATGTTGATCGCGTTAGATCAAGCAAGCGGTGAACAAAAATGGACCATCAGTACGGAAGTACCAAGCCTAACACTGCGTGGCGATAGCTCGCCTGTTGCAGTTTCTGGTGGTGTATTCTGGGGTACAGCAAATGGTCGTCTAGCTGCGGCTATCGTTGATCGTGGTCAGCTTATTTGGCAACAGCCAGTAGGCACACCAAAAGGTGCAACGGAAATTGATCGTTTGGTTGATGTTGATGCATCTCCAATTGTTCTTGGTGGCACCCTGTATACCGTAGGTATCAATGGTCAGCTGATTGCTATCGACCTTCGTTCTGGTAAGCCAATTTGGAAACGTAACTACTCATCAGCGATTGATTTAGCAAGTGATGGTAGCCGTTTGTTCGTTGTTACCGACAAAGACCATGTGGTTGCGGTTGATGCGCGTAGTGGTACTGAACTGTGGAGCACTCCATTGTTAGAAAACCGCTTACTGACAGCACCTGCTATTATTAATGGTTATGTAGTCGTGGGTGATACTGAAGGTTATCTGCACTGGTTGGATCGTTCATCGGGTGAGTTTGTTGCTCAACAGCTTGTCGATGATAGCGGCTTTGCGGTTGCACCAATTGAACTGCCTGAAGGCTACTTAGTGACGACTCGCAATGGCGATGTAAAGAAACTAACGATTAGCCAATAAAAGCGTGATATAATTCACAGTCGGCTCCTGGTTGGTAACAGCCAGGAGCCGTTTTGTTGTTAAAAATTAATAAACCGTGTGGTTATAGGTAAGAGTTTAAACTTGCGAACAAGTGCTTACCTATAACTACATTTAGAGAAGAAATTGTAGAGGTTGTTATGGTACCTGTTGTTGCTCTAGTAGGGCGTCCGAACGTAGGTAAATCTACGTTATTTAACCGATTGACTCGAACTCGTGATGCATTGGTTGCGGATTTCCCTGGCTTAACGCGTGACCGTAAATACGGTCATGCTCATTTTAGCGAGCATGACTTTATTGTTATTGACACTGGCGGTATCGACGGTACTGAAGAAGGTGTTGAAACTAAAATGGCTGAACAGTCGCTAGCGGCGATTGATGAAGCTGATGTCGTTCTATTTATGGTAGATGGCCGTG
Source organism: Vibrio sp. 10N.286.49.E11 (assembly GCF_041469505.1). Taxonomy (NCBI): domain Bacteria; kingdom Pseudomonadati; phylum Pseudomonadota; class Gammaproteobacteria; order Vibrionales; family Vibrionaceae; genus Vibrio; species Vibrio sp. 10N.286.49.E11. The sequence continues at coordinate 72,888 of NZ_JBFRKQ010000037.1, read as the reverse complement.
CGGGTCTAACACCTTCAGACGTGGCGATTGCTAAGCACCTACGTCAACTAGAAAAGCCTTCAATGCTAGTAGTAAACAAGGTTGATGGTATCGACCCTGATGCTGCAAGTGCTGACTTCTGGCAACTAGGTGTAGAAGACATGTACCAAATCGCTGCGGCGCATGGTCGTGGTGTTACTGCACTTATTGACCTTGCTCTTAACCCATTCGCAGAAGCGCTAAAAGCTGAGAATGGCGAAGTAAGCGACTTAACTGAGTTTGAAGACGAAGAAGAAGAGCAGGTTGAATTTACAGAAGAAGAAGCTGAAGCAGAATTCAAGCGTCTTCAAGATCAACCGATCAAACTAGCGATCATTGGCCGTCCTAACGTAGGTAAATCAACGCTAACGAACCGTATTCTTGGTGAAGAGCGTGTGGTTGTTTACGATATGCCAGGTACGACTCGTGACTCTATCTACATCCCAATGCAGCGTGACGAGCGTGAATACGTTCTAATCGATACTGCGGGTGTTCGTCGTCGTAAAAACATCAACGAAACGGTAGAGAAGTTCTCAGTGGTTAAAACACTGAAAGCGATTGAAGATGCTAACGTTGTATTGCTGCTTATCGATGCTCGCGAAAACATCTCTGATCAAGATCTAAGCTTGCTAGGCTTTGCGTTGAACGCTGGTCGTTCAATTGTTATTGCCGTAAACAAGTGGGATGGCCTAGATAACGACGTTAAAGAACGCGTTAAGAAAGAGCTAGACCGTCGCTTAGGCTTCGTTGATTTCGCACGTATTCACTTTATCTCTGCACTTCACGGTACAGGTGTTGGTCACTTGTTTGAGTCTGTACAAGAAGCTTACAAGTCAGCGACTACTCGTGTTGGTACTTCTGTGCTAACTCGTATCATGAAGATGGCGACTGATGATCACCAACCGCCTATGGTTCGTGGCCGTCGTGTGAAACTGAAATACGCGCACGCTGGTGGCTACAACCCACCGATTATCGTTATCCACGGCAACCAAGTTCGTAACTTGCCAGATTCATACAAACGATTCTTGATGAACTACTACCGTCGTTCACTAGAAATCATGGGTACACCTATTCGCATTCAATTCCAGAACAGCGAGAACCCATTTGAAGCTAAGACTAACAAGCTGACAATTTCTCAAGAACGTAAACGTAAACGTATGATGAGCATGGTTAAAGGTCGTAAGTAAACCTTTCCAATAGATTTGATACCCGAGCCTGTCTCGGGTATTTTTTTAAGCAAAATTCACGTTAAGCCATAACAATACGTTTTTATCATCATGGCTCAACGAATCAGACTAGATTCCAGAAGAAGAACGATATGACTACTAGCGATTTGACTACACCTGTGTCAGCAATCACACCAACCATCACTCAATTTTGTCATCAGGCTTGGCAGCTCAATGCTAAAGCGCAGTACGTTGAAAGCGATGACAGCAAAACTTACCTGATCACCGACGTGACACCCTTCCACCCAGTGAGTCACATTTGGCCAGATCACCCTGCAGACCAAGGCTTTGTGAATGTTGGTGACGTGCAATTTCCCGTTGAAGACTGCCTTGTTGGTGCTATAGAACAATCTACTGGCAAGCTTCATATCGCAGCAGATATCCCTGTTAAGCGTGATACGGAAGGGTGGGCGTTTGTTGTTGTCCACCAGCTACCTACATCTGCTTCTATGATTAAGGTTAACGACGAAGTCGTGTTGTCGGTTGATAAAGAGTACCAAGCCAGTTTGAGCCGTGGTCACAGTGCTGGCCACATCGCTTTCCTAGCCTTGAATAAAGTATTGGCTGAGAGCTACTGGCGTAAAGATGCGGACAGAAAAGATCCGCTTGGCAGTTACGACTTCAATAGTTATGCACAAGTGACGAGCTTTGTGACTCCAGAGCTGTGTGCCGATAAGTATCGCTTAGGCAAAACCCTGAAGAAGCGCGGTTTGAACGTTGCAGACATGCTAGCAAATCTTGATGACATCGAAGCTGATATCAACCAAATGCTTGCGGGCTGGCTTGCAGAGCCGACGCCAGTTGCGATGAGACTAGAAGGCGAGGCGTTAACAGACTCTCGTTACTGGGAGTGGCAGCTTGACGCAGATACTCAGGTCACTATTCCTTGTGGTGGCACACACATTGGAAACACCTCAGAACTTGGTGCGCTGTCCGTTAAGCTGACCCAGCTAGATGGTCAAAACATTGAAATGCTGACGCATGTAATTCGATGATTTAGACTACAGATCGAAATGGCTTGTGCTGTTTATTTTATTTTTACATGTCACTTTTGATATAAATGACTATTTGAAATTGAAATGCAGCATATGTAACTTATGCTTTCGGTGTGTGGTGATATAAATATTCTTTTTGGGGTAGATCGCTGATCAAAATAGATAAAGCGAAAGATCAACCTATGATCTTCGATTGTGTGTCGTACTAATTTAGTGTGTTATTATTAACCAATAACAAGCTTGCATAAGAACAAGTTGTACCCGATTACACAATTGAAAGCCTTAGTGAATGGAACAACAATTTTTATTAGAAGGTCATCGAGCCGTCAATAGCTTGCTACGGAAGCTTGCGCTTGGGATGGATCGCAAAGATTTAAATCACAAGATTATTCAGCTTACCGAGCAGCGCATGGCTTCAATTTTACTGCTCAACTCAGAGTCTAAAACGTTACACCTTGAGTATGCCCCAAACCTGCCTGATTTTTACAATCAACAGATTGAAGGGATAGGAATTGGTGCGGGGATAGGCTCTTGTGGCGAGGCAGCTGCGCTTAAGAAAGCAGTGATGGTCTCCAACATAAATGCACACCCAAACTGGGCACCTTTTCTGGTCTTAACCAATCAAGCGAATTTACATGCCTGTTGGTCGGTCCCCATTATCTCGTCGCGCGGTAATGTGTTGGTTACCTTCGCTATTTATAGCCAGTACATCTCTGAACCACATGAATTTGAGCTCGAGATCTTAGAGCTACTGGCTTCCCTGTATTCGGTAGCACTAGAGAAGTTTGAGCTGGAGAACCAGCTAAACTTTTTCGCTAATCGAGATTCTTTAACCCATTGCTTGAATCGTCGCGCATTGTTTAATGAAGCGGAGAAAGTGTTGGCCAAGCGATGCTTTTCTGAAAAGGTGATGGCGTGTTTGTTTGTTGATGTCGATAAGTTCAAATCAATAAATGATACCTATGGCCATAGTTTCGGTGACGATGTGTTGCTGGCGGTTGCCGAAGTTCTTGATGAGGCAACCACAGCATGTGCCAAGATAGGGCGTTATGGTGGTGATGAGTTTGTGGTGTTCTCATGTTTTGATGATCAAGAAAGCGTTGTTAGCTTCTACCACAGCTTAGAGAAAGCACTGCAACAAGCGCTTTATATCAATGATGTGCAATTCTCGGTGAGTGTCGGGCTTTCTTGTGACAAAGATCCTCAAGGATTAGACCAGTTGATCGCACAAGCTGATAAGAACATGTATCAAATCAAGCAAGCCAAGTCTCAACAGTAGTAGATTGTAAAAATAGTAGTAAATTAGGAAATGCTAATGAGTGAAAATATCTGCCCTAAGTGCCAGTCTGAGCTAGCTTGGGATGGCAAGTATCACTGTGAAAGTTGTCAGGCTCACTTTACTAAAGTTGGGTTTTGTCCTGAGTGCAGCAGCCAACTTGAGAAGCTTCAAGCCTGTGGTGCGGCGAGCTATTTTTGCAACGGTGATTGCAACGAGTTGAAATCTAAGTCGAGAGTAAAATTCGAATTTAAACCAGCGGAATAGCCTTAAACTCATGGTTTGAACGACCATCGGTGATGTTATACCAGAGACTCAATACTAAAGTGTTGGGTCTTTTTTGTATCTGAAGAACAGGAATGTGTCATCTTGGTTCATTCCCACCGTCACTGCACCAGTATGAAAAATAGTTACATGATTGCTATGCACTCTATTGGTGTGAGTTTCTTTTAAATTCTATTAATACAATTACTTATAAATAATTTCGTTGGTTTATAAGTTTGGCACTCTTCTTGTAACTCTGTAATTGAATAACAAAAATACAATTATGGAGTAATATCATGAACAAGGTGTTCAATTTATCGCTAGCTGCACTGTGTACAACACTTTCATTTTCTTCTGCAACAGTGTTTGCTGCTGATGAGACCATCAAGGTCGGTGTTCTACACTCACTCTCTGGCACCATGGCGATCAGTGAGACAACGCTAAAAGATACCGTGCTAATGCTCATCGAAGAGCAGAACAAAAAGGGCGGTTTGCTTGGTAAGAAGCTAGAGCCTGTCGTGGTTGACCCTGCGTCAAACTGGCCGCTATTTGCTGAGAAAGCGCGTGAGCTTATCGAAAAAGAGAAAGTGGATGTGGTGTTCGGTGGTTGGACGTCGGTATCACGTAAATCCATGCTACCTGTCTTTGAAGAACTCAACAGCATCCTTTTCTACCCAGTACAGTATGAAGGTGAAGAGTCTTCTAAAAACGTTTTCTACACCGGTGCCGCGCCAAACCAACAAGCGATCCCAGCAGTGGATTACTTGATGGAAGAGCTTGAAGTCGAGCGCTGGGTACTTGCAGGTACCGATTACGTTTATCCACGTACAACCAATAAGATCTTAGAAGCCTACCTAAAAGATAAAGGTGTCGCAGAAGAAGACATCATGATCAACTACACGCCATTTGGTCACTCTGATTGGCAATCTATCGTTTCAGACATCAAAAAGTTCGGTGAAGCTGGCAAGAAAACCGCTGTGGTTTCTACTGTAAACGGCGATGCGAACGTACCTTTCTATAAAGAGCTAGGCGCTCAAGGCATTTCATCTGAAGACATCCCAGTTATTGCATTCTCTGTTGGTGAAGAAGAACTGTCAGGCATGGACACAGAACCATTGGTTGGTCATCTAGCGGCATGGAACTACTTCATGAGTGTTGATACTGAAGCTAATGAAGAGTTCGTTGAAACGTGGCAGTCGTTCATCAAGAGTGAAAAGCGTGTCACCAATGACCCAATGGAAGCGCACTATGTTGGCTTCAATATGTGGGCTCAAGCGGTCACTAATGCGGGCACAACCGATCCTGAATCTGTGCAAGATGCCTTGATTGGCGTGTCTGTACCTAACCTTTCTGGCGGCTACTCTACCATGCTGCCAAACCACCACATTACTAAACCAGTCCTGATCGGTGAAATCCAAGGCGATGGTCAATTCGATATCGTTTGGGAAACCACTGGACTAGTGGCGGGTGATGCTTGGTCGAGTTACTTACCTGAATCGGCAAAACTGTTCTCTAGCTGGTCGAAGCCATTCTCATGTGGTGCGTTTAACGTCGAAACGAAGAAGTGTTCTGGCGGTAACTAGATCGTCAATTCAGGAATATTGAGCCTTCCGGTTTGGGAAGAACGCGTCTGTTTAACGGGCGAAGCGAACGGAAGGCTCATCGTTTCAGGTAACAACCACTATCCACACATCCTCCAAGTAAAAATAACAATATCTAACTTGGTTGGTTAAGGAAGCAGGGATGAAAAACGTATTAAACGTATTTAAAGCGCTGTTGCTCATGGCAGTCAGTGCTCAGTTGGCTTTTGCTGGAATAACGGATGAAGCTAGCTTTACCAAGGCGCTAGTTGGTAAGAAAACATCGGATAAAGAATTAGCTATCGATTGGGTGATTGAGACGCAAAAGGAAGATGTGTCGAAAGCTATTTTAGATGGCTGGTTAAACGGAAACCTTTACTACTTCAATGAGAAACAGAGCGAGCAGTACAAACAGCTCTACCTCATTCAAAGTATCAAAACAGCGACGTCAGCTCAGTCAGTATGGGATGATTCAACGCTTAATATCGAGAATGCGAGACAGTTTAAAAAGGTTCGTGTGAATAACAAACTTCGCGGGATATTACGCGGGGAAATAGCCTCGATTGGACTGAACAGCGGCAACCCTGATGTGCGTTATAAGGCGGTTTTGGATTTGTTCGGAACCAAAGACGCTGACATTATCGAACGACTAACTGAACTCAGAGCCAATGAATCAGATGGCAAAGTAGCTGAGCTAATGGATTTGTCGTTAGCGATTGCCACTTCTCTTAATAACAGTGCCACCATTGAAGATCGTGTGGCTTCAATTGAACGAGTTGGTGACTTCAAACACTCGGTGGTTCTGAAAACACTGAATCAACTGTTAAACACTGAGCAAGATCCAAGCATTACCGCTGCAGCAGAACGTGCGATGGATAGCTATCAACAAAGCCAAGCACTCTATTCGGGTGTAGAAACCGTATTCTTCGGTTTGAGCTTAGGCTCGGTATTGGTACTGGCAGGCATTGGCTTAGCGATTACCTTTGGTGTGATGGGCGTTATCAACATGGCTCATGGCGAGCTGATCATGATTGGCGCTTACACCACCTACGTATTGCAGTTGTTGATGCCGAATCATATTGGCCTAGCGCTGATACTTTCCATTCCAGCGGCATTCATTGTTTCTGGCTTAGTGGGCATTGCGATTGAGCGAAGTGTGATTCGTCATCTTTATGGTCGCCCATTGGAAACCTTACTCGCGACCTTTGGTATTAGCTTAATCTTGCAGCAGGCTGTTCGCTCGATTTTCTCTCCTTTGAACCGCTCAGTGAGCACGCCTGAATGGATGTCTGGCGCACTTCAATTGAACCCAATGTTGTCCCTGACTTACAACCGACTTTATATCATTCTCTTCTGTGGTTTGGTATTTATGGGCTTATTAATGGTTCTGAAAAAGACACCACTAGGTTTGCAGGTTCGTGCGGTTTCTCAAAACCGTGGCATGGCTCGTGCGATGGGTATTCGTTCAGAGCGAGTTGATGCGATGACCTTCGGTTTAGGCTCTGGCGTTGCGGGTGTTGCAGGCGTGGCACTGTCTCAACTGACCAACGTTGGCCCTAATATGGGACAGGCGTACATCATCGACTCATTCATGGTGGTGGTATTCGGCGGTGTTGGCAACCTATGGGGCACGCTAGTCGCAGGCTTAAGCCTTGGTCTGTTCAATAAAATTTTAGAACCATGGGCTGGTGCGGTTCTCGCCAAGATTCTGGTACTGGTTTTCATCATTCTATTTATTCAAAAACGCCCACGCGGACTCTTCCCGCAACGTGGTCGTGCGGCTGAAGGTTAAGGACAACATCATGCAGTCAAAATCATTTGTACTTTCGGCAATGCGTGGTGACAAAGGTGGCCAACTGACCATCCTTGCCATTCTAGCGGCCGTTATTCTTATCCCACTGGCTAACACCATGTTACCAAGTGGGCACCCGCTCCATGTAGAGACTTTTACTATCTCGCTGATGGGCAAATATCTGAGCTACGCAATGTTGGCGTTGGCGCTCGATCTGGTGTGGGGCTATCTCGGAATCTTGAGCCTTGGCCACGGTGCTTTCTTTGCGCTTGGTGGTTATGCGATGGGCATGTACTTGATGCGTCAGATTGGTGACCGTGGGGTTTATGGTGATCCAGTCTTACCAGATTTCATGGTGTTCCTTGATTGGTCTGCGTTGCCGTGGTTCTGGCAGGGCTTTGACCAGTTCTGGTTTGCTTGCCTGATGGTGGTGCTAGTGCCGGGCGCATTGGCTTACTTGTTCGGTTATTTAGCTTTCCGCTCTCGTGTGTCCGGGGTGTATCTTTCTATCATGACTCAGGCATTAACTTACGCATTGATGCTGGCATTTTTCCGCAACGAAATGGGCTTTGGTGGCAACAACGGACTGACGGATTTCAAAGACATCATCGGTCTGAGTTTGCAGAGTGATGCGGTCAAGATAGGTCTGTTTGTCGCGACTGGTATTGCGCTTATTCTCAGCTACATAGCTTGTCGCATGGTGGTGACCAGTCGATTAGGTCGTGTGGCATTAGCGATTCGTGATACGGAATCACGCACTCGCTTTATGGGCTATGACGTCGATGGCATCAAGCTGTGGGTCTTCGTTCTTTCTGCGGTTATCGCCGGTATTGCCGGGGCTTTATATGTCCCTCAAGTGGGTATTATCAATCCGGGAGAATTTGCTCCTCTTAACTCGATTGAGATTGTGGTTTGGGTAGCCTTAGGCGGTCGTGCCACTCTGTTTGGTGCCATTGTCGGTGCATTGATCATCAACTACGCCAAGAGTTGGTTTACGGTTGAGTTCCCGGAGGTGTGGCTGTTTGCTCTGGGTGGACTATTCGTACTCTCAACCATGTACTTCCCACAAGGTGTGATTGGCTTTGTCAGTGAAAAGTGGCAGCAGCTGCGCAAGGCATCAAATGGGAAAAACCAAGATAAAGATAAGGATGATCAGCACAAGGCCAAGGAGGTGATCGCATGACCACATTGAATAGCGTAAAGGAATCGGTTCAGGCGTTCACTCGTCGAGACGAAGTCTTTGATTACCTCAAACCCGATATTCATCCTGCCATCGATACTCGACATAACGTGCTGTTGTATGTCGAAGGCGTCAACAAAAGCTTCGATGGTTTCCAAGCGATAAACGACCTCAACCTTTACATCAAAGAGGGAGAGCTACGCTGCATCATCGGCCCTAATGGCGCAGGTAAAACAACCATGATGGACATCATTACCGGGAAAACTAAGCCAGATACTGGCGAAGTGTGGTTAGGTTCGAACATCAATCTACTCAAGATGAACGAAGCTGAAATTGCTAACGCAGGCGTTGGGCGTAAGTTCCAAAAGCCGACCGTGATTGAATGTTTAACTGTGTGGCAGAACCTTGAATTAGCCATGGCAGGTGATCGCTCGGTGTGGGCAACTTTCACTGCCGTGATGTCTGGCGAGCAGAAAGACAAACTCACCTCGGTACTAGAGCTTATTCACCTTAAAGACGAAGCGGCGAATTTGGCAGGTAACCTGTCTCACGGACAAAAGCAGTGGTTAGAGATCGGCATGCTATTGATGCAAAACCCTAAGCTGTTGCTGGTGGATGAACCCGTGGCAGGTATGACTCACCAAGAAATGGACCGCACCTCTGAGCTACTTAACTCACTGGCAGGCAAGCACTCGGTTGTGGTCGTTGAACACGATATGGATTTCGTTCGTTCTATCGCCAGCCATGTGACTGTGCTTCATCAAGGTCATGTGTTGGCTGAAGGCACTATGGATCAAGTGCAGGCTCACCCTGAAGTTAAACAAGTTTATCTCGGAGAATAGGATGCTAGAGGTTAAATCAGTTAATCAATATTACGGTGAGAGCCACACGCTGTGGGATTTGGATATGCAGATCCCAGAAGGTAAATGCACGGTGCTAATGGGGCGAAATGGTGTCGGTAAAACCACCTTACTGCAATGCATTATGGGGTTGGTGAAGGTTGAAAGCGGTGACATCTCCTTATCGGGTGAGTCACTTTTGAAAACCGATGCCGAGGACCGTCCACGCCAAGGGATCGGCTATGTACCGCAAGGTCGCCAGATCTTCCCAATGCTCACTGTTCAAGAAAATCTAGAGGTCGGTTTACCGATTCGTAAAAAGGGTGACCGCAAGATCCCTGAATTCATCTTCGATATTTTCCCAGTGTTAAAAGAGATGCTACATCGTCGCGGTGGTGATTTATCGGGTGGCCAGCAGCAACAGCTAGCGATTGGGCGTGCGCTGGTGGTTAATCCAAAGCTATTGATCTTGGATGAGCCGACGGAGGGTATTCAACCCAATATTGTGCAAGAGATTGGCGACATCATTCGCATGCTCAACGAGAAAATGGGGCTCACGGTTCTGTTGGTTGAACAGAAGCTGCCGTTTGCAAGAAAGGTCGGTGACCGTTTTTGCATTATCGACCGTGGACGCCAAGTGGCAGAAGGTGAAATGACAGGGCTCGATGAGTCCTTGATAAAGGAGTACCTAACCGTATGAATTCTCTCTTTTCTCCGAATGAAGTAAGCAAGGCTTCTTTAGTAGAAGCTTTATCTTTGAATGAGACCATCGAACAAGATATTCGTGATGGTTGGCAAGCGAGTTTAAACCTCACCTTTGTCGATCGAGGTGATAAAACCGTATTAAAGAATCGTCAGCAGTCTGGTCCGCTTGCGGTGCAACGCCCCCTGTATCCTGATGGGGAAACGTGTCACACCTACTTACTCCATCCCCCCGGCGGAGTGGTAGGTGGTGACACTCTCAATATTAACGTGAATCTTGAGCACGGTGCTCACGCGTTGATTACCACACCCGGTGCGACCAAGTTTTATCGCTCAAACAACAAGTACGCCAAGCAGAAGCAGACCCTACGAGTGAAGAAAGATGCACGCTTGGAATGGATGCCGCAAGAGAACATCTTTTTCCCCAATGCACACGTTCGTTTAGATACTGAAATTCGCCTAGAAAAGGGCGCACAGTTTTGGGGTTGGGAGATGCACTGTTTTGGACGCCCTGCACAGAATGAGGGATTCGAGCATGGTCATCTCGTTGGGAAAACAGAAATCTATCTTGATAATCAAAGGCTTCTGACTGAAGGCTTTAATTTTCATGGTGGCGATAAGTTAATGATAAATATGGGGTTACTTGATTATTCAATGATGGGTACCTTTTATCTCACCTCAAATGAGAAGCAAGATTTAGAGTTGGTACAGAGCTTGCTCTTATCTATTACACAGCAAGCTTCACAGCAATCAGTTACATCAAAAACGTCGAGTGAACCCACATTAATATTGGGTGCGACACAGATAGAAGGATTGATTGTGGTGCGAGCCTTGGGTTATTGGAGTGAAGACATCCTCCAGGCCTTTGGTCAGATATGGCAAGCAACTCGCTCTCATTTATGTGGTACGACTCCTGATTTACCAAGGATTTGGGCGACTTAGCGATTAGCCCTATTTGTACCGAGGGCGACTTCCGGCCCTCGGTACATTTTTTCAAGCTTGCTGTGATTGAATCCCACTTACTGCTCATGCGTTTCTGAGCACTAAGAAAACAACACTAACAGCGGGCAGCTAAATGGAATTAACACCAAGAGAAAAAGATAAGCTACTTATCTTCTGCGCAGGAATGCTGGCACAGCAGCGTAAACAGAAAGGCTTAAAACTCAACTACCCAGAATCTATCGCACTGATCAGCAGTGCCATTCTCGAAGGTGCCCGCGAGGGTAAAACCGTTTCAGAATTAATGGATTTTGGACGCACACTTCTTACTGTCGATGACGTTATGGAGGGGATCCCTTCCATGATCCCTGATGTACAAGTCGAAGCCACTTTTCCTGATGGCACCAAGCTGGTGACCGTTCATGAACCTATCGTGTAGGGAGAAGTAATATGGCTGGTTCCACAAAACAATACTCAGGATTCGTTCCCGGAAAAGTAGAAACCGCACCGGGTGACATCACTCTCAATGAAGGCCGAGACACAACGTCCGTTAAGGTGCAAAACATTGGCGATCGTCCTGTGCAAATTGGCTCTCATTACCACTTCTATGAAGCAAACCCTTCGCTGATCTTTAACCGAGAAGTCACTAAAGGCTTTCGACTCAATATTCCTGCGGGTACTGCAACCCGCTTTGAGCCGGGTCAGTCGCGTAGCGTCGAGTTAGTGCGTTACGCCGGTAAGTTAGAGATCTATGGCTTCCAAGGAAAGGTGATGGGCAAGCTCTAAGCGCTCCCACGGAATAATGAAAATAACAAAGGATTGAACATGGCGACGATATCCAGACAGGCTTATGCCGAAATGTTTGGGCCAACAGTCGGTGACCGAGTGCGTCTTGCTGACACTGATTTATGGCTAGAAGTTGAAAAAGATTACACCGTATACGGCGACGAAGTGAAATTCGGCGGCGGCAAAGTTATCCGTGATGGACAAGGGCAAAGCCAACGTCCAAGTGCCGAAACTCCAGATTTGGTGATCACTAACGCGATTGTGTTGGATTACTGGGGCATCGTAAAAGCCGATGTCGCAGTCAAAGATGGTCGAGTTCAGGCATTGGGCAAAGCGGGCAACCCAGATGTTCAACCGGGCGTTGATATTGTGATTGGCCCAGGCACGGAAATTTTAGCCGGCGAAGGTTCAATCCTGACTGCTGGTGGCATTGATTCACACATCCACTTTATCTGCCCGCAACAGATTGAAGAAGCATTGGCGTCGGGTGTGACAACCATGATTGGCGGTGGCACTGGGCCAAACACAGGAACTAACGCGACCACATGTACACCGGGGCCTTGGAACATGCACCGCATGTTGGAATCACTCGATCAATTCCCAATGAACTTTGGTTTGTTAGGTAAAGGCAATGCAAGTCAGCCAGAAGCTCTACGCGAACAAGTCGCAGCAGGTGCAGTCGGTTTGAAGTTGCACGAAGACTGGGGAACAACCCCCGCTTCAATCGATACCTGCTTAAGTGTTGCTGACGAGATGGACGTACAAGTTGCGATTCATACCGACACTCTGAATGAATCTGGTTTTGTTGAATCGACACTTGGCGCAATCGGCGACCGCGTGATTCATACCTATCACACCGAAGGTGCGGGTGGTGGTCACGCTCCTGATATTATTCGTGCTGCAGGTGAACCGAATGTTCTGCCTTCTTCGACTAACCCAACACGACCTTACACCATAAACACCGTCGATGAGCATTTGGACATGTTGATGGTATGTCACCACCTTTCCCCGTCTATTGCTGAAGATGTGGCGTTCGCCGAGTCGCGTATTCGTCGTGAAACCATTGCCGCTGAAGACATTCTTCATGATTTAGGTGCGTTTTCTATGATCGCTTCGGATTCTCAAGCTATGGGACGAGTAGGCGAGGTAGTAACACGTACTTGGCAAACCGCGCACAAGATGAAAGTTCAGCGCGGTAGCTTAAAAGAAGATTCAGACTACAGCGATAACTTCCGATTAAGACGCTATGTCGCTAAGTACACCATCAACCCAGCGATCACTCATGGTATGTCTCATGAAATCGGTTCTATCGAAGCAGGGAAATTAGCAGACTTAGTGTTGTGGAAGCCCGCTTTCTTTGGTGTGAAACCTAGTGTGATTTTGAAAGGCGGCATGATCGCCATGGCGCCGATGGGTGACCCAAATGCTTCAATCCCAACACCTCAGCCAGTCCATTACCGTTCAATGTTTGGTAGCTATGGCAAGGCATGTCAGAACACATCAATGTTGTTTGTTTCCAAAGAAGCCAAGGCGCAGAACATCGACAAGCAATTGGGTCTGCAGAGCTTGATTGGTGTTGTGAGCAACTGCCGAAACATCAGCAAAGCCGACATGAAGCTCAATGATTGGATGCCGAAGATTGAAGTCGACTCTCAGACGTACCAAGTGCGCGCCGATGGTGAACTACTCACGTGTGAGCCTGCTGAAGAGCTGCCAATGGCTCAGCGGTACTTTCTATTCTAAGCCTTTGACTAAAGAATCTTATTTTAGTGACCCTATTTTGAACGTTATAAATCTCACAAGGAGATTGAGGTAATAGCATGATTGAACTGACTCAACTGAATACTCAAATACAAAATGCACCGGACGGTTACTTGAGCCTGCCGATCGATAGCCGCATCAAAAGTCGCCTTAAGGTGATGCTAGATGACGGGCGCAATGCAGGGCTGTTTCTACCACGAGGTCATATCTTGCGTGGTGGCGAACAACTCTCAAGTGAATGTGGTTTAGTCGTAGAAGTGAAAGCGGCACCGGAAACTGTTTCGACTGTTTATTGTGAAGACCCACACTTGCTAACGCGAGTGGCGTATCACCTTGGCAACCGTCATGTTCCGCTGCAAGTGGAAGCGGGTTGGGTTCGTTATCAACACGACCATGTTTTAGATGAAATGGTTGAAGGCTTAGGCGCGAAAGTGACCACTGAGAAACAACCGTTTGAACCAGAAGGCGGTGCTTATGGCGGTCGCTCTGGTGGACATCATCACCATCATTAATCGAGTCATTGATGACTCACTAAACGATTTATATAACAACGATATTAATAATTATAAACGCAAGGAACTCGCGATGAACTTTAAAACAGCTGCTGGCTTATGTACTTTCACAATAGCTTCTCTAACAACATCAACGATGGCTTTGGCTCACCCGGGGCACGGTTCGCATTCGGCTCATGAGTCTCACTCATTTATGTCTGGCTTAACGCACCCGGTAACAGGTATGGATCACCTGATCATGCTGATTGCTTTCGGTTTGTTAATTGGCGCACTGTCGTTTTCAAGCAAGATAAAAGCCGCTTTGATTGGCGGTGGGTTGGTGTCTTTGGTGGTAGGGCTTATCGCAGGCCAAGCCTTAGGTTTCTCTGTGATTGTTGAACCAGCAATCATCGCTTCTCTATTCGTTGTCAGCTTATGTTTATGGCACGTGTTCTCACCATCGACTAAGCGAGTGAACAGTGTATTAGCGGCTTCGATTGGCATGTTGTTTTTCCATGGTTATGCGCATGGCGTTGAAGCGGCAAGTAACCTAACTCAGTTTGCAACTGGCATGAGTATCAGTGCTTTGGCTCTGATGGTTATCGGTACTTTTGTTGGCCGCGCGGTTTACTCAAAATGGATGTCGGTTGGTGTGGCTTCAGCAAGCGCACTATTACTGTTAGGCGCGTAGGCTCTCGAACTTATTTGATTCTAGAAGACTGAGGGCACGGTTATGACCACAACAGAAAAAGTCGCCATCTATCGTCTGTTTCAATTGATCAGTCCGTCATTGCCGATTGGTGGGTTCACTTACTCGCAAGGCCTTGAGTTAGCGGTTGAAGCGGGCTGGGTGACCGATCGCAATAGTATGGAACAGTGGCTTAATACCATTGTCAGTTCCAGTGTTGCGACTTTGGAATTGCCCATCTTAGAGCGTCTTTACCACGCTCTAGAAAAGGGTGAACTCGATGAGATTGAGCACTGGTGTAATTACCTGTACTCAAGCCGTGAAACCAGTGAATTGCGGGCAGAAGAAAAGCAACGTGGGCAGGCATTGAATACTTTGTTGAAGCGCTTAGATATCGATATCTCGCTGGTGGACTCTGTTGATAGTCATTCAAACCAATTGTTGGGCATGTGTATGGCGGCTCAGCATTGGGGCATTGATTTAGAAAGCCTCAAGCAAGGTTACTTATGGAGCTGGCTTGAAAATATCGTTACCGCAGGCGTGAAACTGGTGCCTTTAGGTCAAACCGACGGGCAGTTGGCATTGATTAATATCACCAACACCTTTCCTGAGGTGATCGAAAAGGCCCACGCGATAGAAGATTGGATGGTAGGCAGTTTTTCGCCATCAATGGCATTAGCAAGTTCACTGCACGAAACACAATACACACGACTATTTCGTTCGTAGCGGTCAGCGCGAACGAGGTAGCAAGAAAAGAATATAAGGAAGTAGACAATGGAAAGTTATAAGCAACCCCTTCGAATTGGTATTGGCGGCCCAGTAGGATCTGGTAAAACAGCTCTGTTAGAGGTGCTTTGTAAAGCGATTCGCGACAAGCTCAACATTGCCGTGGTAACCAACGACATCTACACGCAAGAAGATGCCAAGATACTCACGCGAGCAGAAGCGCTAGAACCGGATCGTATCATTGGTGTTGAAACGGGTGGCTGTCCGCACACGGCGATCCGTGAAGATGCGTCGATGAACTTAGCTGCGGTAGAAGAGCTTGCCAAGCTGCATAAGAACCTCGATGTGGTATTCGTCGAAAGTGGCGGTGATAACTTGAGTGCGACGTTCAGCCCTGAATTAGCCGATCTTACCATCTACGTGATTGATGTAGCGGAAGGGGAGAAGATCCCACGTAAAGGCGGACCGGGTATTACGCGTTCTGATCTGCTGGTTATCAATAAGATCGATTTAGCACCATATGTGGGTGCGTCACTTGAGGTGATGGAGCAAGACACACAACGCATGCGTCCAACCAAGCCATACGTGTTCACCAACCTCAAAGAGAGCCAAGGGCTAGACTTCATCATCAACTTTATTGTGACGGAAGGGATGCTAACCATGAAGGAGCCTTCTACGACGGAGTCGTGAGTAAGGTTTGAATCAGGTTGTTTTCTTTTACAGCCAGTAGATATACAAAAGCCCTGTCGATTATCGATAGGGCTTTCTGGTTTTAAATGATTTTCAACGTTCTAGTCGAACCTAAAGCTCGCTCTTAGTCACTCTTGTGGTCACTTGCGACTCAATCACACCGTCTTCAACTTGAGTGGTGATCACTTCACCGACTTCGACATCGTTAATCGATGATACCGTCTTGCTCGATTCTGAATGAGTAATGCTGTAGCCACGCTTTAGGGTTGCCAGTGGACTAACGGTCTCTAACTTCTCTGCAGCCATAGCGAGCTGGTGGCGAGTGGTTAGTAATGTCTTGTCCATTGCATCCAATAGCTTTTGCTCTGAACGTTGCAGATGCAGTTTCTGTTCGCCAAGGCGTTTCACTGGCGAGTTCAATTGAAGCTGGTGCTGTTTACGTTCAACACGCTGTGCATGCTGTTTTAGGTATTGAGTCATACCACGACGCAAACGCATATCTAGGTCATCAAGCTGCTGACTCTGCTTTTGAAGTTGGTAGCTAGGGTGTTGCTTCTCTAAGCGGTATTTCAACGTTTGAGTGGATTGCGCCTGTTTGATTAACACATGACGAATCGCACTGACTAAGCGAGCACGTTTAGACGCGAAAGCTTGTTCTTTATGACTGTTATCACGGCTAACCAATTCTGCGGCAGCTGATGGCGTTGGGGCACGCATATCGGCAACGAAATCAGCGATAGTGACATCCACTTCGTGGCCAACGGCGCTGATAATCGGGATTTGGCTTGCTGCGATTGTGCGAGCTACGATCTCGTTATTGAAGCACCATAGGTCTTCCAGTGAGCCGCCACCACGGCCGACGATTAACACATCACATTCATTGCGTTCGTTAGCGCGTCCAATCGCTTGGGCAATCTGAATCGCCGCCTCTTCGCCTTGAACCATGGTCGGGTAAACCACAACAGGCAATGAAGGATCGCGTCTTTTCAGTACATCAAGAATATCAAACAGCGCAGCGCCCGTTTTTGAGGTGATAACGCCAACGCGCTTTGGGTGTTCAGGAAGTGGTTGCTTACTTGATTGAGCAAACAGTCCTTCTGCGGCAAGGTTCATCTTCAGCTTTTCAAATTCTTGCTGAAGTTTACCGTCACCCTCTGGCTGCATGCTTTCGATGATCAGTTGGTAGTCACCGCGTGGCTCGTAAAGAGATAGGCGAGCTTTGACTAAAACTTGATTGCCGTTCTGAGGCTTAAAGGTCACACGGCGGTTATTGCCACGAAACATGGCGCATTTAACTTGAGCGCGAGAGTCTTTTAGCGTGAGGTACCAGTGACCAGAGACAGGTGCAGAGAAGTTTGAGATTTCACCAACGAGCCAGACTATTCCCATTTCGTTTTCTAATAGGAGACGAACCTCTGAGTTGAGGCGAGAAACAGTAAAGATGTTTGGATTAGTCATAGAAGCACTATCTTTCCTTGAAGGAAGGTCTTTCTTGGAATCTCACAGGGCGTGAGTATGGAAGATAGCGGCAATATAATACATAGCAAGGGGGCAAATGCAAATTAAAAATACAAAAATGTGTAGCCAAGCGATTTCGCCGTGCGTATAATCCGTCTGCAATATCAAATCCAAATCACTTTATTATGCGAAACGATAAAGTTGGGTTTACTCCTTTTAACACCTTTGTTGTGAGATATTGCAAATGCTACGAATCGCAAAAGAAGCTTTAACTTTTGATGACGTTTTACTCGTCCCAGCACACTCAACCGTTCTTCCGAACACAGCTGATCTTCGCACTCAGTTAACGAAAAACATTTCTTTAAACATCCCAATGATCTCTGCATCGATGGATACTGTTACGGAAGCACGCCTAGCAATTGCCCTTGCGCAAGAAGGTGGTATTGGCTTTATTCATAAGAATATGTCAATCGAGCAGCAAGCTGAAATGGTTCGCCAGGTTAAAATTTACGAAGCTGGTGTGGTTTCTCACCCAGTAACTGTAAGCCCTGACGCGACAATCGCTGATGTTGTAGCCCTTACTCAAAAACACGGCTTCGCCGGTTTCCCTGTTGTTACTGAAACAAACGAATTGGTTGGTATCATTACTGGCCGTGACGTTCGCTTTGTTACTGACCTTTCTAAGAAAGTTGATGTAGTAATGACGCCTAAAGCTCGCCTTGCTTCTGTTAAAGAAGGTGCAACTCGTGAAGAAGTTCAAGAGAAAATGCACGAAGCGCGTGTTGAAAAAGTTCTTGTTGTAAATGATGACTTCCAACTTTCTGGAATGATCACTGCAAAAGATTTCCACAAAGCAGAACGTAAACCAAACGCATGTAAAGATGAGCGCGGCAGCCTACGTGTAGGTGCAGCTGTTGGTGCTGGTGCTGGTAACGAAGAGCGTGTTGCTGCTCTAGTTGAAGCTGGCGTAGACGTTCTACTTATCGACTCTTCACACGGTCACTCTGAAGGCGTACTTAACCGTATCCGCGAAACTCGCGCTGCATACCCTGATCTACAAATCATCGGTGGTAACGTAGCAACTGGCGCTGGTGCTCGTGCTCTTATCGAAGCTGGTGTTAGTGCGGTTAAAGTTGGTATCGGCCCAGGTTCAATCTGTACGACTCGTATCGTTACTGGTGTTGGTGTTCCTCAAGTAACAGCCATCGCAGACGCAGCGGAAGTGGCTAACGAATACGGTATTCCAGTAATCGCAGATGGCGGTATCCGCTTCTCTGGCGATATCTGTAAAGCTATCGTTGCTGGCGCATCTTGTGTGATGGTTGGTTCAATGTTCGCTGGTACTGAAGAAGCACCGGGTGAAGTTATCCTTTACAACGGTCGTTCTTACAAGTCTTACCGTGGTATGGGTTCTCTTGGCGCTATGTCTCAAGGCTCTTCTGACCGTTACTTCCAATCTGACAACGCTGCAGACAAGCTTGTTCCAGAAGGTATTGAAGGTCGTATCGCATACAAAGGTCGTCTAAAAGAGATCGTTCACCAACAGATGGGCGGTCTACGCTCAAGCATGGGCCTAACGGGTTCTGCAACTGTTGAAGACATGCGTACTAAAGCTGAGTTTGTTCGTATCTCTGGTGCGGGCATGAAAGAATCTCACGTACACGATGTTCAAATCACGAAAGAAGCACCTAACTACCGTTTAGGTTAATAATACGTCCAAACGTTTGAATAATGTGCTGATTTAGTCGGCACATTAATATACCAATCGTAGTAAATAACTGGTCATCCTAGCTTGTTAAAAACCTCGATAACTTCGTTAGAATTTTTGATTGTAGAATAACTACTTATCAGAACTCTTTGTCGAATAGAGCTGCCTCGTTCTCAGGCTTTTTTCCTACGCTATTCCTGAACACTTACTTACTGTGATTGGTATTATATCTACCGCCTGTTTTGTTAAAAGTCCGATTGTCTCAAAACACGTGGTTAAAGATATCTAACGAAAACGTTTGCTTTATTTCTTGAAGAGTTAATCAGAGGTGAGTAAACTCACCTCCGTTTTATCACATAGCCAATAAGACTGCTTACAATGACTAAAAATATTCATGACCAACGTATTCTAATTCTAGACTTCGGTTCTCAATACACACAGCTAGTAGCTCGTCGTATTCGTGAGATCGGTGTTTACTGTGAACTTTGGAGCTGGGACGTAGAAGAAGCGGATATTCGTGAATTCAATCCAGACGGCATCATCCTATCTGGTGGTCCTGAAAGTGTAACGGAGGAGAACTCTCCACGTGCACCTCAGTACGTATTTGATTCAGGTGTTCCTGTATTCGGTATCTGCTACGGCATGCAAACTATGGCTGAGCAACTTGGCGGTAAAGTAGCAACGTCTACTGAGCGCGAGTTCGGCTACGCAGCGGTACAAGTGACTGGCGAATCTGCACTTTTCGCTGACCTTGAGTCTACTCAAGATGTTTGGATGAGCCACGGCGACAAAGTAGTTGAGATTCCAGCTGATTTCACAAAGATCGCTGAAACAGACACTTGCCCATACGCTGCAATGGCAAACGAAGAGAAGAAGTACTTCGGTGTTCAATTCCACCCAGAAGTAACACACACTAAAAACGGCCTGAAAATGCTTGAGAACTTCGTTCTTAACGTATGTGGTTGTGAAGGTCTGTGGACTTCAGCTTCAATCATTGAAGATGCAGTTGCACGTATTAAAGAACAAGTAGGTGACGACGAAGTTATCCTTGGTCTTTCTGGTGGTGTTGATTCATCTGTAGTTGCGATGCTTGCTCACCGCGCTATCGGCGACAAACTAACATGTGTATTTGTTGATAACGGCCTTCTTCGTCTAAACGAAGCTGAGCAAGTTATGGATATGTTTGGTGACCAGTTCGGCCTAAACATCATCAAAGTCGATGCAGAAGATCGTTTCCTTAAAGCTCTGGAAGGCGAAGCTGAACCAGAAGCTAAGCGTAAAATCATCGGTCACGTATTCGTAGATATCTTCGATGAAGAGTCTAAGAAACTATCTAATGCTAAATGGCTTGCTCAGGGTACTATCTACCCAGACGTAATCGAGTCTGCAGCATCTAAGACAGGTAAAGCACACGTAATCAAATCTCACCACAACGTTGGTGGCCTTCCTGATGATATGGAAATGGGTCTTGTTGAACCTCTACGTGAGCTGTTTAAAGATGAAGTACGTAAGATCGGCCTTGAGCTTGGTCTTCCATACAACATGCTTTACCGCCACCCATTCCCGGGTCCTGGTCTAGGTGTTCGTGTTCTTGGCGAAATCAAGAAAGAGTACTGTGATCTACTGCGTCGCGCAGATGCTATTTTCATTGAAGAGCTTCACGCTGCTGACCTTTACCACAAAGTATCTCAAGCATTCACGGTATTCCTACCAGTACGTTCAGTTGGCGTAATGGGCGATGGCCGTAAGTACGATTGGGTTGTATCTCTACGTGCCGTAGAAACTATCGACTTCATGACTGCTCACTGGGCACACCTACCATACGACTTCCTAGGTAAGGTTTCTAACCGTATTATCAACGAAGTTAACGGCATTTCACGTGTTGTTTACGATATTTCTGGTAAGCCACCAGCAACTATCGAGTGGGAATAATCTCTTAGAGATTTAACCAGCTTTGATTAAGATCTTAAGCCTCGAACTCAGTTCGGGGCTTTTTTCTTTTCGATTGATTATATTGATTCATTACATTAAAGGCTTATGAGCAATACCTCGAAATCAAATGAACAATAACTAGAAACCAAATGAGTTGGAAACTAGATATCAGCTCAAGAAACCATGAGACGCTTTGTTGTGCTGAGCCATGTATCAAAAAGATCACTCGCACTTTTTATAAATTCACACAGCTACAGCTAGGCCATTCCACATGTGAAGCATACTCTTTGATGGACTTATTAAGGACAGATAAGAGAATCCATCATGTTAAAAATCAAATATTTGGCGACAGTACTGGGCTGCACATTAGCAGCGCAAAGTCATGCGTCTTTGAACATTCAACCTGATCCGCAAAACCCGAATGGTTACCTTGTTGAAAAGTCGGCTCTACAAGCTGCTGAACAAGCGAAAACATCCGATCCTATGTATGCGATCTGGTCACAGGCCCTTCAAACTCGCCCGAATACAATCGTTGAAGCGATTGAACCCGGTTCCCCCTCGAATCCTGAAAACATAAAGCGTGTAGAGCGCGTGTTCCCTCAATCTGAATGGGACTTCCTCACTCAGATGGCAGCGCCAGAATACACCTACACTCGCTTCTTACGTGCGATCGGTAAATTCCCAGCGTTCTGTGGAGAGTACACCGATGGCCGTGACTCCGATGCCATCTGTAAGAAATCCATCATCACGGCCTTTGCTCACTTTTCACAAGAGACGGGTGGGCACATCGCGATAGGCAACACCTCTGATAATCCATTAGCTCTAGAAGAGTGGCAGCAAGCGCTGGTGCATGTTCGCGAAATGGGTTGGTCTGAAGGCCAAGAAGGTTACACCACAGGTTGTGGTCAGAATGATTGGCAGAATGCCCGTTGGCCATGTGCTGCGGGGCAGGGTTACTTCGGACGTGGTGCTAAACAGCTTTCTTACCATTTTAATTACGGCGCGTTCTCTGAAGTGATGTTCGATGGCGATGCGACGGTGCTTCTCAACAATCCGGGCTTAGTGGCGGATTCTTGGTTGAACTTAGCGTCTGCTATCTGGTTCTTTTTAACACCACAAGCGCCTAAACCGGCAATGCTGCATGTAATTGACCGAACATGGACACCATCTCAACGTGAATTGGATGCGGGTATTGGCTATGGCTTTGGTACCACAATCAACGTGATCAATGGTGGTATTGAATGTGGCGAGCAGAACAAAGACAAAGGCCAACCCGTTAACCGTATTCGTTACTGGGAAGGGTTAGCCGCGCACTATCAGATTCCTGTAGAAGCCGATGAAGCCAATACATGTTGGCAGCAAACGCCTTACGGAAGCTTGAATCTCAACGGAGCAACGGATGTGTTGTACACCAACTGGGATGGTAACTGGAAATACTACGCAGACCGCCCAGAAGGGTATTCATTTGAGTGTGAGCTAGTGGGCTTTCAAACTGCTTATTCCGCACTGGTGGCTGGCGATTACGAGAAGTGTGTGACCAACTTTTATGGTTCTCATGCGAGTTGGCCTGAAGTGAAAGTGGTCGATAAGCTGGATCCGGTAGATCCTGGTACTGATCCGGGTGGTAATGGTTGGAGTGCGACCAAGGTTTACAACGCGGGTGACCAAGTGACGCATAACGGCGCAACCTATGAAGCGAAATGGTGGACACAAGGGGATGACCCTGCCAATGGTGGCCCTTGGAAACTAGTAGCGGGCGAGCCAACACCACCAGTTGTGACAGATCCAACGCCTGTTGATCCTGCCCCTGTCGATCCAGAACCAGTAGACCCTGCACCCGTTGAACCACCTGTGACAGAACCGCCAGTGGTTGTCGATCCATCTGAATTTATTACGTGGCAAGCCGGTGTTAGCCAAGTGAGTAATGGCGATAAAGTGACGCATAACGGTAAGTGCTTCGTGGCTAAAAATGGCCCAGGTGTTTGGGAAAGCCCAGTTCAATCGAATTGGTTCTGGGATGAAATTAGTTGTAATTGATCGTCTGAATACTGAAAAGCGGTCTAACCGACGAGTTCAGTAGTACGACCATAATGATATAAATAATCAAAAGCCGAAAGTGTCTACTTTCGGCTTTTTTTCGTTTCGAACTTGGCTATCTAAGGAGGGCTATTGGTCTATTTGGCTATGTTGAAGCGCATTTAAAGATTAATTATCCAGTTAGAGGATAAAGTTCTGTACAAACGATGGGTGTGAATTTATATTCAAATTTAAATTATATTTATTCTTTTTTATTTTAGGGTTAAGGTGTACCTATGGAACAGACAGATATCACGTCACTCATCCCCATTGTGATTACTTTGGTGTTGTCGTTGGCGACAAGGAATGTGGTGATTGGCCTTTTTGCTGGCGTGCTGAGTGGTGTTGCGATGCTGACTGGCATGTTTAGCGAACTTAACCCGCTTGATACGTTTGGTACCATGGTTAAAGGTTACCTAGTCCCTCAGCTTACAGATAGCTACAACGCTGGCGTGATTATGCTGTTGGTGTTCATCGGTGGTTTTGTCGCTTTGATGGAAAAGTCGGGTGGTGGTGTTGCGTTTGCTAAGCGTGTGACTCAGTGGGTAAGCAACAAGTGCCAAGCTCAATTGTCTGCGTGGTTTGGAGGAATCGTGATATTTTTCTCTGACTTAGGTACTCCGTTGATTGTTGGTCCTGTCTTTCGCCCTCTTTTCGATAAACTGAAACTTTCTAGACAGAAGTTGGCATTCATCATCGACTCTACATCATCACCCGTCGCGATCCTTATCCCTTTTATTGGCTGGGGTGTTTATATCATGGGGTTGATTCAAAAAGAGTTTACCGCTTTGAATGTCAACATGTCGGATTGGGATGCTTTCATCGGCGCGATTCCTTTTCAGTTCTACGCTTTCTTAGCGATCTTTATTGTTCCTTTAGTTTCTTTTAAAGGTTTAGACTTCGGACCAATGGCAAAGGCAGAGCGTGATTGCCAAGCGGGTCTTTGTTCTGGTGCGAATAATGAGTCGTTGAATCCTTTCTCGCATAAAAATGCAAAAGCATCTTTTGTTTGGGCACCGTTACTCGTGATGGTCGTTGTATTGTTCACCATGTTGGTTCCGCAAGGCTTCCCGTTCCAAAAGGTTGCAGGTTCGTCATTCAGAGCGGCTTTATCATCGGCTTATTTTTTTGCTGCGATTACCTTGATCTCGCTAATGGCTTATTACGGTGTAAGAAAGTTGTCTGATGGTGTTTCTGTGTACTTAAAAGGCATGGGAAACATGATGCCAGTCGCGATCATCTTGGTATTGGCTTGGGCATTAAGCACCGTTGGTAAAGAGTTGGGTGCGGCAGCTTATATTGCTGAGCAAGCACAGAGCGGCTTTCCATATTGGTTAGTACCTGCGGTCGCGTTTTTATTATCGGCTATCATTTCATTCGCAACGGGATCGTCGTGGGGAACCTTCGCGATAATGATGCCATTGGTTATTCCAACCGCGATTGCGATAGATGCTCCGCTTCTCGTCGCAATTGGCGCTGTGTTGTCTGGTGGCTTGTTTGGTGACCATTGCTCACCGATTTCTGAAACCACGATTCTTTCTTCAACCGGGGCAGGGTGTGATCAGTTTGAACACTTTAAGACGCAGCTTCCTTACGCATTGATGAACGGCTCTATTGCTCTGATTAGTTTTGTAGTCGCAGGCTTTACGGGAAGTGCATTGGTTGTGTTAGGCGCTCTTGTTGCTCAGTTGATTGTCGTGACGTTGTTAGCCAAGCGCGATGCGAGTAAAAACGCTTCTTCAGAAGTTCAATCTCAAGTGTCTGATTCTAAAGCTCAACAAGCGTAATTTAAGATTACAAAAGAGGGGCGAGAGTTAATGAATCGATACGGGATACGAGTAAACGAGTAGCGAAGAGCTCGCCCTATGTTGCCTACGTTTGCTATTAAGGGGGCGCTTACTCGAATCTAAAGACTTTTTTCGCATCTCGCATCTCGTTACTCGCATCTTTTTCATAGCGCGACAGGGAATTTGTTCATTTATAGGTTCTATGAATTAATTAGCGTTGTTATGAAACTAATTTTCCATAAGATCATTTACACAATCTTAGTTTTCGATAACTGGATTACCTAGTTGTACGGTTTATAGATTAAAATTTTCTGACAACTTTTATTGTTTTTTTTTAATCAACCACTTTAATAAGGTAAATTCGCAATGTCGACCAAACTAGCTAACCCAGCGCCACTAGGCTTAATGGGTTTCGGTATGACCACTATTCTTCTTAATATCCACAACGCAGGTTTCTTTCCAATCGATTCAATGATTCTTGCTATGGGTATTTTTTACGGTGGTTTGAGCCAAGTTATCGTGGGCACAATGTGTTTCAAACGTGGTGACACGTTCGGTACAACTGCGTTTACTTCTTACGGCCTATTCTGGTTGTCTTTGGTTGGTTTAATCGTGATGCCTTACATGGGTCTACCTGCAAGCCCTGCAGCATTCATGGGTTGGTACCTACTACTATGGGGCATCTTCACAGGCTTCATGTTCATCGGCTCTCTATGCTACCCAGTGGCGAAGCAAGTAGTATTCGGTTCACTAACTATCTTGTTCTTCCTACTTGCAGCTCGTGATTTCACTGGCAGCGAACTAATCGGCACTATCGCTGGTTTTGAAGGTATCTTCTGTGGCGCTTCAGCTATCTACTTTGCAATGGCACAAGTAATCAACAACGAATACGGCCGCACAGTACTGCCTATCGGTGAGAAGAAAGCACCTCAAATGGCAACACAAGAAATCGCTGCTTAATACTCTAACTCGGGAACAGTTAGTTTGTTATAAGCCATTTATTGGTTATGAATAAAACAAAAGGGGTTAGCCGAAATAGCTAACCCCTTTTTTATGCGTTATTAATAGCACTATTTGTTAAAGCGATCTATTTGCTAAGGAAAGCTTAAGCTGAAGGCTGCTCTACAGGTTTAGTGTCTGCAGCTTCTGCTTCAGGAGAATTGCCTGTTTTACGCTTGTACTTCTCTTCCCAGTAAGTAGCACCTTTAATGCCTAGTTTTACAGGGTTGAATGTGTACTCAGTCACACCTTGTTTCTGTTGTTCTTCGTAGTCAGCTAGAGCTTTAAGCGCAGGCTTAGACATGAAGAAGATGATCAGAATACCCACGATGTTTAACCATGCCATCAAGCCAACACCAACATCACCCATTGCCCATGCAAGGTTCGCTGTTTTAACTGTGCCATAGAAAACGGCAGTGATAAGAACAAGCTTAAGTACGAACATCATGCCAGGGATCTTGATGGTACGACGTAGGTAAGCAATATTCGTTTCTGCGATGTAGTAGTAAGCAAGAATCGTTGTAAATGCGAAGAAGAACAGAGCAAATGCGATGAATGGCTTACCAATGCCTGGTAGTGCACTTTCAATAGCAAGCTGTGTAAATACAGGACCATTCGCACCAACGTTTGCTGCTAGGTTCTGAACAAGGAATACACCCTCAGCACCGCCGTGAACGTTGTAAGCACCAGTGATGATGATCATGAACGCTGTAGCTGAACATACTAGAAGTGTATCGATGTAGATAGAGAACGCTTGTACTAAACCTTGCTGAGCTGGGTGATCAACACTTGCAGCAGCTGCCGCGTGAGGACCAGTACCTTGACCTGCTTCGTTTGAGTAAACACCACGCTTAACACCCCAACCAATTGCAGCACCGAAGCCTGCCATAGGTGTGAATGCATCACCAACAATCATTGCGAAAACAGTTGGCACTTGGCTGATGTTTAGCAGAATGATAACGAACGCGATGATGATGTAAGCCAATGCCATGAAAGGAACAACGATCTGTGTGAAGTTCGCAATACGTTTAACACCACCAAAGATGATGAAAGCAAGGATGATAGCAACAACAGTACCGGTGAAAATTTTAGCGAAACTGAATGTACCGACAGCTGTTTCAATCATGTCACCTGAACCAAATGCAGCTTCTACAGCATTACCAATACTGTTTGACTGAACACCTGGAAGCAAAATACCACATGCAAAAATAGTCGCGATTGCGAAGATCCATGCGTACCACTTCTGACCCATTGCTTTTTCAATGTAGTAAGCCGGACCACCACGGAACTGGCCTTCGTCTTCTTCTTTGTAGATTTGCGCTAGCGTAGATTCTGCATAAGCAGTCGCGGCGCCAAAGAAGGCTACAACCCACATCCAGAATACTGCACCTGGGCCACCGAAACCGATAGCGGCAGCAACACCAGCAATGTTACCTGTACCTACACGGCCAGATAGCGAAACGGCTAGAGCTTGGAAAGACGAGATGCCTTTTGATGAGCTTTTACCCGATAGTAGCAAGCGCCACATTTCAAAGAAGTGACGGATTTGAACAAATCGAGTCATGATGGAGTAGAACAAACCTGCACCTAAACATAGGTAGATAAGTACTGGACTCCAGATTATTCCATTCAAAAAATCAACGAATGACTGCATGAGTATTTTCCCTGTTAGTTTTGCTTATGATTGTTTTTCGAACAACACAATACTTCACTTGTAACCCGAGTGTTAAATTATTTAACTGCCTATTAGGATTACTGTGACATAAAGCATGTTACAGGGGGTGTTTGTTAACGCTTAGTGCTAATTTGATAATCGTTCCATTAAAATTGATATGCAATTAGTTGTTTTTAGTGTCGGTTTGTAAAGTGAATAAATAGTGATTAATACAAATTTTCGAAACTCACAATATGTGTCAGAAGGGAAAATAGAAGAAAAATGAGAGGAAACGTTGTTCAGTACTAATGACTGTTAACACATTACGACGGTAAAGACGCAAGAATATATCACCGATATAGTGAAATTAGGCAGGTTTAAGGGGAGGTATTATTTAAAATGTCAGTAGTGATTTTAAAACTTTCCGTAAGGATTACCGCAATCAGAAATCGTGAATCAATCGCCTGTTTTAAACGACTTTAAATCCTTTTCCAACCAAAGCTTGAGCGAACTCAGACTGAGTGTTTGGATCTCCGTGAATCAAATGTACCTCTTTGGGTGGCACGGTTATTTCTTCTATAAATCGATTGAGATCATCTTTATCAGCATGAGCAGAGTAGCCAGACATACTATGGATCTGAGCCTTCACCTCAACGTGTTGGTTATCGATGGAAACCTGTTTTTCTCCTTGTTGTAGCTCTCGCCCGAGCGTTCCGTGAGCTTGATAGCCTGCTAAAATCACATCGGTTCGTTTATCGGGAAGTAAGGCGGATAAGTAGTTCATTATCCTGCCGCCCTGACACATTCCAGAAGCTGCGACCACAATTGCGGGTTCACCTGTCGACTTGAGGCGATTCACGATTTTCTTGTGCATTCTATGTCCATCAACGGTAATGCACTGCTCAAAAGCGAGTGGGTGACGTTTCAGTTCAAGACGCAGCTTTGCTTCTTGTCCCCACAACTCTTTAAAACGTCGGTATGAACGCGTCACTTTTTTAGCCATCGGAGAATCGAGAATAATAGGAATATCGCTACTGAGTTGATGCTCAAAGATCAGGTGTTCGATATCAAACAGCAATTCCTGAGTTCTGCCGATACTAAAAGCCGGGATTAGAATAACGCCACCATCGAGCAGTGAACGATCAATAATGGCCTTGAGACGCTCAGATCGCGTAGCAATATCATCATGTGTACTGGTGCCATAAGTGGATTCTATAAACAGATAATCGGCTTGCTGTGGTGACTTGGGATCCGGCAGCAGTGGTGTGTTACTCGGGCCCAAGCCGCCAGAAAACACAACTACTTCTTGGTTAGGTAACTTAATCTCGATATAGGCGGAACCTAAGATGTGCCCAGCAGGTTGAAATCGAGCATGCAGAGTATTTGGCCTATGATGATCCTTTCCGTTGTTTTGCTGTTTAGACGTGATTGGAAACCATTCGCCGTAAGGCTTGGGATCTATCAACGAATGAATCTTTTTGAGTATCAGCTTTGATTGTTTATTGCTGAGTCCTTGTAGTTTTAACCCATCCTCAATCATTAAAGGAGCGAGTTCGGCGGTGGCTTGCGTGCAATAAATTGGCTGGTTAAATCCACTGGCGAGTAACCAAGGTAATCGGCCAATATGATCAATGTGGGTATGGGTCAGCAGCAGAGCGTTGAGGCGGGAAGTTTCAAATACAATATCAAGAGGGCGAGTGTCCGCACCTTGAAGCTTTTTACCTTGAAGATCTAAACCTTGAAAAAGGCCACAATCGATGAGCACCGCTTGGCCTGAATCTCTTAGCTCGTGACAAGATCCTGTGACAGTATGTTTGCCACCATGGTGAATCACTTCCATCGTTTGCTCCCATTGCTCTATAAAGCCGTTAACGCCTGTTTTTATTTTGCGGATAAGCGCCAGCAAGTAAAACAAGAACAATGAGAGTTGCGATCGTTGAGTGTCTTTTTAAGTAACTGAGCGATGACTCAGTAGTTTCGTTGCGAGTTAGTTCGTAGAAGAACGGTCTGAATCCAACTCTGGTTTTTGCTGCGCCTCTAAACGAGCCACTTCGGCATCAAGCTCTGCTATTTTCTCTGCCATGAGTGCGTGACAGCGATTGGCCAACTCTCTCGCATCGCTAAGCTTGTATCCGGATACATCGATAGGTTCCAACATCTCGGTGATCACAATGCCATTATTGGCACGATTAAAGTCGATCTTATTGTGCGTGGTGCTAGTACACATCGGGGTGATAGGCACACCAGCTTCAATTGCCATTCGGAAAGCGCCTGTTTTGAATGGCAGTAGTCCACGCCCTTTACTACGGGTTCCTTCCGGGTAAACCCAAACAGACAGATCTCTCTGATGAATCGCTTCCGCCACTTGCTTGATGGTATCGCGTGCTTTGGATTTGTCTTCGCGGTTAATCATGATGTTACCGGTGATCCAATACAGCAGGCCAAAGAAAGGCACGTACAACAAATCGCGTTTGCCCAATGAAACAGTGCGTGGTCTTAGCATTCCTGGATCGGTCACAAAATCCAATATGCTTTGGTGGTTAGAGATGTAGACGCTGTTTTCTGGTGTCGGGGCATTGTCTAGGCCGCGTTGCACCAGTTTTACACCGATGATCTTTTGGAGTTGGTTGAACCAACGACAGAAAACGTACACATGCTTGGGGTTCTTGGGGCTAAACAAGCAGTAAACAAAAGCACATAGAGTGGTGAAAATAATAAACACCGTAGCCAAAATAATACGAAGAACAGCAAGCACAATTCACTCCTTACTCACCGCAGATGGCAGTGATTAAATAGTTTTAGATGCTTGAAGTTTTCACTCTATTTAACCGAATTGCAACAATTAACTGTTATAGAGTTCTGTTTTTATATCTTTATATAAAACAAGGACTAACAATGGGTGTTTGACACGATTATCGAGCTTACACGTGTTCACCAGTAGCGAGGCATGTTCACCAATACTGTTTATTTGGATCCAACTCTTCTACCCATTCAGGATCTTGACGCGACTCTAAATAGAGTTGTAGGCCGTTATAGGACATGAAAGCTGCAGGGCCGCCGAGGTGCTCGAAATAGTCAAAATACTCATCTTCGAGAGCACAAAGGTGGGCTAAATCTTTAACCTTGTTAGCCAGCGCCCACTGAATGGCAAATACAGGCGCTATTGAGCCTGAAATATTCACCTCTTCGACGTTTGGGTTAAACATTGAATTAGCTTGCTCAAGCAGTATCTCTTCTTGTTCAGACTCTTGTTGTAGTACCTCTTCGACGATCTCCGAGCGCTTGGTATTAGAGACATTCTTGTTCAGCTTGGTGAT
This sequence comes from Vibrio sp. 10N.286.49.E11, assembly GCF_041469505.1. Classification (NCBI taxonomy): domain Bacteria; kingdom Pseudomonadati; phylum Pseudomonadota; class Gammaproteobacteria; order Vibrionales; family Vibrionaceae; genus Vibrio; species Vibrio sp. 10N.286.49.E11. The sequence goes on along the minus strand of NZ_JBFRKQ010000037.1, from coordinate 42,004 downwards.
TCGCAGTGCGTAGCTAAACCTTTCTGATGAAACGATGTCGACAAGCTGCGACAACAGCTCTTTGTCTACGCCTGCTGCCTTGGTGAAATAGTCGATACATGAATTGATTGAGGCATAACGAGTACCGTCAAACTCAAAGCCACTGGTTTCGTCGTATACCTCAAGTGGGATGTCATCAACCGACAAAGGCCAGCCTTTATAATCGACGCGTTGTTTGGCGATTTGATACATCTTCCAAGCGCTGCGCCCAAACCCACCGAGCGTCGAACCCGAGAAATCAGAATCAATAAGCTCTTGCTCCGTCCAGTTCTCACCGATGCCAAGGTGCTTAGCGTACTTGTCTATCAGAGTGTGTTTTATCTGATCGCGCACAGACCAAATTGAGGTCAGATTCTTTGAATAGTTAATTCTCGCACACTCATTACAAGCCGGCAGTGCTATCGGTGAATGGCCAATCTTGGCAACTGCCTGCGCTGTCTTAGGAAATTCAACAAGGTTACTGGAAGGCTCACCACAAAACCAACAGGTGTGGCGCAGGTTGAACGGGGTGTCTATGTGTGAGTATGTGTTCATTAGTTTTCTATCGGTTTGGTGCTTGAGGCGAGTTAATCATCTTCAAACAATTATCTCTGTTCGCACGTCAGCTTGCACCTTGTTTGTTTTTGTTTTTCTGACGAGATCAATTCGAGGTGTGACTAGCCTGATGAACTCATTAGGTGGATATTGATATAAAACAGTCACTAACGATAAATGCTGATTGGTGTGGCTGAACTTACATGAGCTGCTAGCAATCGCCTAAGCTCCCCATTACTATTGAGATAGACTCCTTACTCCAATAGCGCATATGTCCTCATCGATTCCTTTTTACGATAAAAATGCTCACACACTTTGCCAGCAGTACAACTCAGTGACCTTCGAGACGGTGCATAAAAGCTGGCAAGCTTATTGGCCTTTAGTGGGCGATAAAGTACTCGATGTCGGTGCTGGATGCGGTCGTGATGCGCTATGGATGCACAAGGCCGGATCTGATGTTATTGCGATAGAACCAAGTGCTTCATTACGCGAACAAGGCTCGAAATATACAGGCCCAAGTGTTACCTGGATTGATGATTCACTTCCCTCGCTTAGCCGCACTGAAAACCTCGGAATGCGTTTTGACTTGATATTGGTCAGTGCGGTTTGGATGCATCTCGCTCCGTCTCATCGAGAGCGCGCATTTAGAAAGTTGTCTAACTTGCTAGCTCCAAATGGCAAGTTGGTGATCACTCTGCGTCATGGGGAGTTTCAAGACAGTCGACAAGGCTATGAAGTCTCGGTTGAAGAGCTCGAGCGTTTATCAAAAAACAGCGCCTTGTTGGTTCGTCATGTTGATGATAGCCAAGACACATTGAACCGCAGTGAGGTGTGGTGGCAAACCGTGGTGATGACACTACCAGACGATGGCTCCGGTGACTTGAACAAGGTGCGCCACATTATTGTGAATGACAACAAGTCGGCCACATACAAGTTGGCTTTGTTGAGAACTCTACTGAGAATTGCTGATGCGCATTCAGGCGCTGTGATTGATCGAACTGATGGGAAAATTTCTCTACCAGTGGGCTTGGTTGCTCTGTATTGGGTTAGACAGTTTAAGCGACTGATTGATATCGACATAGAAGGCGCTGGGATTCAGCAAAATAGCAACACAACGAAGGGACTTGGGTTTGTAAAAGAGGATGGTTGGAATAAACTAAAACACTTAAGTGCTGATGATCTAGCGATAGGCGCTATGTTTCTCGGCGATGAAGCCAAGGCTCTACAAAAGCTATTTTCACAAACGATCAGTACCATTAAATCAGGACCTGTGACTTTCATTTATCAAGGCTCGAAAGACAACCGACTATTCGATATATACCCACCTCACAAACGACGGAAGAGCCGAGAATCACTGGTCATTGATAGTGAGTTCTTAGAAAGTTTTGGTTATTTTACTCTCGATGAAAGCCTGTGGGAGTGCTTTAGAATCTACCACTCGTGGATTGAACCGCTGGTGGTGAATCAATGGGTCATGGAGATGCAGCGTTTCGAGTTGAACCGACAGCGAAGCATTTCACTACAGACTTATCACGACTGCTTGGTATGGATCGATCAAAACCATGATACTCGCGATGTGCGTAAACGTGTCGAGCAACTTAGATCTGATCGTGCCGACATTGTCAGCGTGTGGAGTGGAAAATCATTAAAAAATGAGTATCACGTTGATCACTGTTTGCCTTTCGCTTACTGGCCAAACAACGATAAGTGGAACCTCTTTCCTACTACAAGCAAAGAGAACTTAAGTAAAAGTGATAAAGTTCCTACGGCTGAAAAGCTGCGCTCGTCTAAGTCGAGGATTCTAGAGTGGTGGCAACTCGCTTGGAACGATTCGGCTCATTTTGAACAACAATTCTTTTCAGAAGCCGCGCTTTCGTTACCTAACATCCCTGCGCAGTGTCGAGACTTTGAAGAGGTGTTCGATGCAATGGGCTTGCAGGTACGTGGTGTAAAAAGCAGACTGCTGATTAGTGAGTGGCACTGATCATTAAGTGGGCTAGTTATCCCAAATAACCCTCAACAAACTAATCATCGAGAACATAATGAAATACATCGGAATTGATGGCTGCAAGGCGGGGTGGATCGCTTGGATTGTCTCTGGCAATGAGCTACCTACGTTCAAAGTGGTAAACACGCTCGATGAGTTAGTCGATGAACTTGCAGGTTCGACGACGTTAATCGATATGCCGATTGGTTTTAGTGATGCACAAACTCCAGATCGTTTGTGTGACAAAGCAGCAAGGCGTTTTCTAACCAGCAAACGTGGTTCTTCGGTGTTTCCGGTTCCGTGTCGTGAGGCGGTTTACCAAACCGATTACATTGCGGCGTGCAGTGCCAATGTGGAGCAGCTTGATAAGAAGTTTTCTAAACAGACTTGGGGAATTGTGCCCAAGATTCGCGAGCTTGATGAGCTCATTGAAACTCATCCCAATCTTTCTATCAGGGAATCACATCCTGAAGTGGTGTTTGCAGCATTGAAAGACGAACCGCTGACGTTTTCAAAACGAACGCAAGAAGGCAAAGAGGAACGGCTTTCTATTATTCAGCAGCTATCCCCTCAATGGTGTGACCGCTTGTCGTTGGCCATTTCAAATACCAAACGTAAAGACGCCGCGATAGACGATATTTACGATGCGTTCGTACTTATGTTAGTTGCCTATTACGCTCCGCAATTATCGACCTTACCTGAACTTTCTGATGTTGGTGGAGAAGCTGACAAGGATCAGAACGGACGAGTTAGAGAGATTGTTTACTGGAACAAAACACGCTAACAAAGCGTGCGCTCAACTTGGCTTAATATGCTATTTTCCAACTTCTGCTACTTTTCACTCTTACTATTTTGAGTTTTTGATATGAAACGTTTTATTGTCGGCTGTCTGGCCACTGTGCTCAGTGCAGTGAGTTATGCCCAAGTCGCTCCTATATCTCAATGGCAATGCGACATGATGAAAAAGAACAATGTCTTGAGTAGTGGTGCGCCCGTTGGTTGTGAGCGACTATCCAAAGTGGATTTCGATTTCATTAGTTTCAAAGGGGAAACGCAACAGGGCAATATGATCGTGCTTGATGTTATTGCGCCTGCTGTTGAACAAATCTTTTCAGAGCTCAAACAGCGCAATTTTCCTCTTCATTCCGCTCGCCTAATGCGTGAATTCAGAGGTGATGATAGCGCCTCAATGGATGCGAACAACAGCAGCGCCTTTAACGCTCGTCCTATTACAGGCGGAGGAGGTTGGTCGAAACATGCCTATGGTGTGGCAATCGACATCAACCCAGTTCAAAACCCTTTCTTAGAGTTTGATAGCAACGGAAGAATCACGGTAAAGCCTTCACAATCTGCGACTCGTTATGTGAACCGTACTCGTTTTCGTGCTCGTGATGAAATTGAACGCCGCGGCATGGCTGAAGATGTGGTGGAGCTGTTTGCCCATCACGGATTTATGATCTGGGGAGGGGATTGGAATAGCCCAATCGATACTCAGCATTTTGAGGTTGGATCAAGAAAGTTCGTTAACCAACTGCTCTCTAAACCACAACCTGAAGCCGAGGTGTTATTTGAGCGCTACGTCAAATCTTATCGACAGTGCTATCTCAAAAATAAAGGTGAGGACGCAGAAAAAGCTCGAGCTATCTGTGCAAAGAAAACAGTCGGGACTTTTTAGTGCTATGTTTATCTAGAACCGTTTGTGTTTTAGCAAGTTAAACTCGCTTCAGGTGTGTTTTGAATAGCTAAGGTCAGCGCTCGTCGTTGGCCTTTTTTGTATTCACTTCTTCAATAGAACACCGAGCATTGAAAAGGTTATTGGGTATCCATTAGTCAATAATCGATAAGCGAATGCAGCGCAAAGTCATCGGTTTGTCATTTAAAAACTCATAGCGTTAACGTTATGTGAGAACCATTGCTGGTGGGGGAACTCTTCGCGCAAACGCCAGTATTATTAGTGAACTGATCACAACGGACCAACTAATGAAAAAGATACCTTTGGCTCTAACTCTTTTAAGCACTCTACTTTTTTCACAATACACTTTGGCTACTGACACTTCACCTACCACTCAAAATCCCACTTACGAACTCGATGGTAAGTCGGTATTAGGTCGCACTGAGAACGTGTACCTATCTAGCGTTCAAGGGCTAAAAGACGTTCCTTTCATTGGTAAAATTGATACCGGTGCAGAAACCACTTCTATGCATGCGGAAGACATTCATGTGAAGAGCTCTAATCCCGACTACCAAAACCTCAAAGACAAAGAGCTGATGGCGGCGTTAACCGAAGACTTGTTGAACAATTCCGATGTTGATTACGATGATTGGGATGGCAGCACCTTTGCGAAATATAAAGCTGTGGTGTCTTTTAAGGTTCAAAACCCGCGCACGGGAGACATGGTATTAATCGAAGCGCCTTTAGAGCGTGTCAGCATGATACGCAGCCGCACCAGCAGCACGCCTTTGCTTCGCCCTACCGTAAAAATGTCGCTCACCATTGCAGACCAAGAGCTAAAAACCGACGTTAACCTGACCGACAGAAGCCACTTCTCTGCGCCAGTGCTGATTGGTAAAACCTTCCTTGCGGATAACGCGCTGGTGTTTGCAGGTTATGACTATTTACAAGAGCAAGAGAACGCGACCGTTGTTGGCCGAAAAGAGGTGGTGTCTATCTCTGGAATGGCGATGAACGCGACCTTCTCATTAAAAAATCGCTACAGCATCCTTCATGCAAAAGACATCGATATAGATAAGAAGAACAGTGAAGTGACGTTTGATATGTTCGACAACGACGGCAAGCAAAAAGAGATGACATTGCCGTTGGTTCGTATGTTAAGCGTGAGCGGTAAGAAGAGACCTTTGGTGTATGTGCCTGTTCAACTCGATGAAAACACGACTAAAGACGTTCTGGTGTACCTACGTGAGCGCTCGAGTAGTGAGTCGCAGTTGAGATTTGGAACCAACACCGCCAGCGAACTCTTCATGATTGACACCAGTGCTGAGAATATTTTATTAGAAGGTTCAGAGAACTTTAGTGATGTGGCTGAGTCTGGTGAGCCTATGATTATCTCGCCGGAAGAGGACATCACCCTAGATGACTTCCCGCTTAAGGCTGTGGCTTCTTTCACTGTCAATACACCTTTGCTGAAGGTCGACAGTTTTGAAATGACAGGTAAAGGCAAAGATGCTTCCGTTGAATTTTATCTTACGGATGTAAATGGTGAGAAGCAGAAGGTGACCAAGCCAATTATTAAGAAGCTTAAAGTCGGGGATGATACTCGTCCGGTTGTAAGTGGTGAGTTTGCGGTGTCTGGAAAAGTGCGTACGCAAGAGTTTGCCATCGATGTGCTTAATACAAATGAGAAAGAAGCGTACTTTATTTTAGGTAAGAAGATGGCAAAAGAAGGCGTTTACGTTAATACGCGTTCTGATTACCTTCTGAAAGCTGAGCCACTGTTTAAAGTAGGGCACATTGAAGTAGTAGAAGTGAACGGCATGAAGTTCCCGGCCAAGCTCGACACTGGCGCGGATGTAAGCTCAATGAACGCAGTCAACATCAAACGATTTAAGAAAGATGGCCAAGACATGGTGAGCTTTACTTATCAAAACAACCAAGGCGATAAGCAAGATTTCACCAAGCCAGTGATTGATGTAATGCGCATTAAAGCCAAGAAAGGCGAGAAGGTAAACATTCGCCCTGTAGTAGAAATGAAGGTTAAGCTCGGAGACCTAGAGAAAGAGGTGAGGGTAAACCTTCAAGACCGTTCTCGCTTCGAATACAGCATGATCCTAGGTAAGAACTTCCTGAAACACGGCGCAGTAGTGAGCAGCGATGAAGATTACTTGTTAGGTGATATGGAGTAACCCCTAAACTTATCTAAGTTCGTAGCAGAACAGATCTAAACAGCCACACATTTCATTAATGGGATGTGTGGCTTTTTGTTGATTGTTAATTGTTGCCGTGACAATATTTCAAGTAATCGTTTGTTTTTACTCAAGAGACAGATCGACTAGACTACAATGAAGTGGAATTCACTTTAATTTTTAAAACATCGTATTCGGCAGGCGAGTAAATCGTGCTGTCGGATCGAGAGAGAGAGCATGTCAAAAGCAGAAAAATCTTCGCGTAAGCTTAGTTTAATTATTATTTCGGTTATTTTAGTAGTGTGGCTTTACAGTTTGTGGGCCGACCGCGTCACACCAATGACGGGGATCGCCCGTGTTCACTCTTATATTGTGCGTATTGCTCCTGAAGTTTCTGGCAATATCACGTCTGTGCAAACTGAAAATAATCAGGTCGTTGAAACTAACCAAGTGTTGTTTGAAATTGATGCTCGAAACTATCAGATCAGTTTGCGTTCCGCTGAAGCGAATCTTGCTCAAGTAGGCCAAAATATTGGCGCAAGCACAGCGGCGGTTAACGTTGCACAAGCGAAAGTGACCGAGGCGGTTGCGGCTCGGGATAATTCTCGAGAGCAAGCGAGTCGAGTGAGTGAACTCGCCAGTAAAGGGCTGGTTAGCCGCTCTGAATTAGACAACGCCATAGAGAATCGTGATCGTGCTGAAGCGTCATTGAAAGCCGCAGAAGCCTCTTTGGTTCAGGCAAAACAAGCGTTAGGGCCAGAAGGGAGTGATAATCCACAAGTGTTGGCGGCGATTGCAGCCCTTGAGCAGGCTCAGCTCAACTTACAGAAAACCCAAGTGATGGCTCCTTCTCATGGCGTGGTGAGTAACCTACAACTGACGGTAGGCCAGCGAGCAACCGCAGGCTCACCTGTTTTGACCTTTGTTGATCCGCGAGAGGTGTGGATATCTGCGTTATACAGAGAAAACTCGCTAGAGCATATACAAGTCGGGCAAAGAGTTGAGATCGTATTGGATGCGTTACCGGGGCGAGTGCTATACGGCACGGTTGATAGCATTGGTTGGGGAACGGGTGGCAGCAATAGCACTGACCAAGAGACTGGCTTTTTAAATTCAGACACCAATTCTATTGCCGCGCAGCGCTACCCAGTCAATATTGTGTTTGATCATGGTGAGGTTCCAAGCAACATTCGTTTTGGTTCACAAGCCACAGTGGCTGTCATGACAGAGCAAAGTACCCCAGGTGAGTGGCTTGCTCAGCTTTGGATGAGAATTCTAAGCGTGTGGACTTATGTTTCATAGCTCAGCTAACTCCATTATTCGATTGGTGTTACTGCCGCTTTCGCTATTGTTCTACCATCAACAAAGTGGGCAGATGCTCGCTGTTTTGTCGCCCATATTTGTTGTGATGTTCATGACATTGATGCCATCCAAACCACCGATTAATTTAATATTAAAGGTGATTGTTGCATTAATCTTAATCAGCTTTGGTGTGGTGTTTTTTGGTAGTGTATTGGTCGACTCGCCAACCGGTTTTGTCCTCTATTGCTGGCTATTGCTGTTCTGGAGTTATCAGCGTAGCCATCAGAATACAAAAGATATCATCGCGACACTGACCATTATCGTGGTCATCGTAATGGTGGTGGTCAACAAGCAGATGCATCTCCCAATGGCGGGATTGCCCCTATTGTTCTTTGAAAAGCTGGTGATAGCTTTGATCGTCACTTACTTGGGGTTCTGGTTGTTCCCGGGGGATGAAGTGAATGTCCTTCCGACTGCGGCCATTTCCGATGCGCCCACTACTGGTGACTATATCATGGTTGCATTTAAAGCGACCGCGGTTGTGGTTGTGCTGGCGATTTTGGTAGGAAATTCGGTGTCACAAACGATGTTGATTGCGATTACGCTTGGCAGTATGTTGAAAAGCCCATCGAATCACGACCACCGTACATTCAGCCGAAACAAGCTTGTCACCACTGGCGTTGGCATTCTGTTTACGTTACCTGTGATGATCATGATGGTGTCAGGCGCTCCAATCTTGGTTATTTATGGCGTGAGTTTGGTGTGTGGTTTGCAACTTGCGTGTTTTGCTATCAGGCGGCAGGCGAATCTGACGATTTATCAGCTCTTGTTTACTAATTTTACGACCTTGGCTTATCAGATCATCAGCCACCCAGGATCTGCGTCCCTCTCGGCACAAATGACACGTCTATTTGCCATTGTTTGTGCAGTCATGGTTGGCGCAGTGGTACTGGGCTTTCTCAGCAGTAATACTAATCATAGTCATACCGATCACAGTAAGTGATTAATATTTATAAGTAATAATAAGGGGATAGCTCTGCCGAGTTATCCCCTTTTCACAATATGGGTTAACGACTCAAATGCCATCAGTAAAGAGCCATTTGATGAAGTGACGTGTTACTTCAATAGTCTGACTAACAAAGCGCCCGGTTCACGCATCGGATCTTGATTGACACTGAGTACATAGCCATCAGCAGGGGCGTAATAACGTTGTTTCTCAGAACCAAAACTATCATATTGAATTGAAATCAATTGTTTTGATTGTACTGATTCACTGACCTTAACTTGAGGGAGAGCGAAACCACCGACATTGGCTCTAATGGTCACCGTTTCTTTGCCTTCAAAGCAGGCATAGTGAGGCTGGTCTATCTTTGTAGAGATGATATTTTCCGAGTGCAGGATATTCATCACGCCATTCACTGAACGCTCAATGAGGTCGGGTTGTAAAACCTTTCCAGAACCAACCTCGACGGTGATAGCGGGCGTACCACTTTTATTGAGCTGCGTTTCTAAAACGCCATCATCACCTGGATCATCAAAAATACAGTCAGGATTGATCAATCGAGCCATTTTGATTGCTGCGGGGATTCGATAATCGGCAAAGACATACAAAGGATACTCTGCTCCGCGAGTTTGGGTATGCAGATCGATAGCAAGATCCGCATTATGGCTGAGTAGGTTCTGCCAAATTGAATGTGTAAAACGTTGTGAGGCATCACCGTTCGGGTTTCCAGGGAATATACGGTTAAGGTTTGCTGGGGATGCATCCGGATCCGATGAAATAAAATCTCGGCTGTGCATCAACATACCTGACACATTAATCATCGGAATAATGATGACTGTGCCGTGTATCTCCTCGTTTACGAGCTTTTGAATGACCTTCTGTGCGGTAATAACTCCATTTAATTCATCACCATGAACGCCTGCCGTTACCATTATTTTGCGAGCATTTTGACTTTGCTCACCGCGATAGACGACCACAGGTAAATGATGATTTTGACCAACACCGTTAGTTTGTGCCTCAAACCAGAAACGATGGCATCCCATCGGTAAGTCATCAACATTGAGTTGAGATATTACAGGGTGTCCATTTAGAACATCATTGGTATAAGTAGTTTTTCTCACACTAGTTTCCTTTGTCTCTGGTTCACAATCTATTCTGAGTCTGTGTTGGATGATTGTTATTGAAAGCTGTGATTAAAAATGGGCAGTAAACTGCCCATTGAGATACACGTAAATATTGAAAGGCGCTGTTATGCAAAACCCAGCAGGTGAGCCGCAACAATAATAACGCTCGACAAGCAGAATAGCAGCACGATAAAGCGCCAGCAGAATTTTGCCCAATCACCCCAGTCAATGCGGCATACACCTAGTGTTGCCATCAAAGAAGCTGATGTTGGGACGATGATATTGGTAAAGCCATCACCTAGCTGGAATGCTAAAACCGCGACTTGACGAGTCACACCTGCTAAATCGGCGAGTGGCGCCATTAATGGCATCGTTAGAGCTGCCTGCCCTGATCCTGACGTTACAAAGAAGTTGAAAATAGCTTGGAAGGCGAACATCAGCCAAGCAGCCATCGCTTCTGGCAATGCACTAATCACACCGCCCGCACTGCTTAAGATTGAATTCAGTACGCTTGGCTCGGTTGCATCGCTGCCGCCGCCTAAAATCAGCAAGATACCTTTAGCACTACCCACAAGAATAGCGGGCGCTAGCATCACACTTGCGCCTTCCTTAAATGAATCGGCCATGTCGTTGATGGTCATATCATTTAATCGGAAAATAACACCGATTAAGCCAGCAACAAATCCCATAGTGAAAAACTGAGAGGCAATTTCAGGAATGTACCATGCGTGAACCACTACACCCCAAATAACCCAGGTCATGCTCGCTATCACGGTGAGAATCACCAACGTATCGCCGATATTCCAACGTGATTGAGTCAAGTCTCCTTGTTGCTTCTTGAAGTAAACATCACCAGCTTTACTGTAAGATTTCGAAGGGTCTTTCTTTACCGAATTCGCATACCACATCGTAAAAGCGATGCCGAGCGCGGTGAAGAAAACCCATAGAGCGATACGCACCGATGCCCCAGATAAGACAGGTACACCAGCAATGCCTTGGGCAACAGCAACAGAAAATGGGTTCATCCAAGAAGCAGCAAAACCAATCTGAGTCGCTACGTACGTCACCATTACCGTAGTAATACCATCATAGCCAATACGTACCATTAGCGGCGCGATAATAATGGCAAAGGCGACGGCTTCTTCACCCATACCAAATACAGCCCCACCGAGCGAGAACAGTGCAAATAATACTGGAATGAAAAGCGATTGACTGCCCTTGGTTTTGTCTATGAGACGCAAGATACCGTTATCAATAGTACCTGTGCGCATCACAATGCCGAAAGCACCGCCAATCACAAGCATAAACATGATAACGCCGATTGCTGAACCCCACTTAGATCCAGACACTAAACCTTCAAATACGAAGTTCATTAAGCCGATATCACCACCGCTGGCGAATAGTCCGACAGTATTGTAAATCGGGTTGCCTTGGGGGTCGGTGTGATAGGCAAATGAAGCTGGATCTAGAACGGTACGAGTTTTCTCTGCACCATCAGAAACATAGCTGATGTCTTGTGTTTCAAACATGCCTGCAGGTATGACATATGTCATTGCAGTCGCAAGCAACGCGATAAAGAAAATTAGCACCAGAGTATCTGGCATTTTCCATGTCTTATTTTGGATGGTATCCGATGTTGTGGTTGTCGTGCTCATTGTCAGTTTTTAGCTATAATTAAGATTGGCATAAAATATCACTAATTAAGCATATAATGTCAATTTTAAGTTGGTTTTTGGCTTGTTTGGTGGTGTTATGTTCTTGTTTTTGCGTGGCATGATGGTTTTTATTTTTAACTTGTTATTGCCTGGTTTTATTTAGAGGTAAAAAGTCCTAGCTCAGGTGCTTTTTAAGCAGTGCGGTAAGTTTCATAGAGCGACTCTGGATATATAAAAAACTATACCTTATGAGACTGTATCTAAGGTTGTCTCAAAAGCATTGACTTAGAGTTTTGATACATGCAATCCTGTAAGTGTTAAGAGGTTTTGAGACACTAGGAGTAAGCATGGCGAACGTAGGTTACATTCGAGTTAGTACAGCAGAGCAGTCCACCAGCAGACAGTTAGCAGATGTGAAACTGGATAAGGTGTTCGAGGAAAAGGTATCAGCTAAGACAGTAGACAGACCACAGCTACAGGCGTGCTTGGATTATGTCAGGGATGGTGATGTGCTGCATGTTCACAGCCTAGACCGTATCTGTCGTAGCGGTGCAGGTGATGCTGTAGGGCTGGTGGAGCAGATGAACCAGAAAGGTGTATCGGTACAGTTCCACAAGGAAGGAATGAGATTCGATGGTGTAATGAGTGCAGCGCAGAAAGGTGTACTAGGGATACTGGCAGCAGTGGCACAGATGGAAAGGGAATTGATTAAAGAGCGTCAGGCTGAGGGGATAGCAGCAGCGAAGGCAGCTGGTAAACACATAGGTAGACCGAAAGCACAGGTGACGAAAGAGGATGTGCAGAAGCTATTGGATAACGGTGTACCTAAAGCTAAAGCAGCCAAGGAGTTAGGAATAGGTCGTGCGACACTGTATCGGCTCCTTGACGCTAGAGAGTATTAAGCTGGTTTAAACTCTCTTCTCACGCTCTTGAGGTACATGAGCTCCGCTGGAGTGGAGTCGGATGATTGGCGTATTAGTTTTGGTGCAATTCCTATTGCTGCACCAGCTAAGCCAGCTTTTAACGGGTCAAAACCAAATTGCGATGCTGTACCTAGTGCAGCAAGAGTTAAGCCTAGGATACCAGTTGTATCTGAAATCACAGAGCGAAGGCTATCGACACTAATGTCTATTTTTGACTGTTCTAAGGTGCGATTGACATCTCTAATGGAAGCTTCCAGCTTAATCATTGCGGTATTTTTTGCTCTAGGTATGTCACCAGCAGTTAGCACTGACTGGTAGAGTTCATCTAGGTAACTACGGAACGCGAGCAGTTCATCATGATGCTTGTACTTAAATTCAAGTATAGAATCGAAGTGTGTGCTAACAGTAGGGACGGGTAGTAAACCGTGAAGCTCCAGTTCAATACTCTCTTTATCTACAGGAGTTGTGGTGAGAATGCTATCCGAGATTTGAGCCTTAGACCATAAGCCTGGATGTGCTTCATTGAGCTGTTTAAAAATTGCTTCATGTGAAGCAAGGATTTCATCTCCAGCCTTTTTGCTTAGGGTTACATCAGTGCAATCAACAATCTCAGCAGTCATAAAGTTAGATACATTAATCACACTGCTTTGTTCCATGCGCATTCCAAGCGAGCGAGGTTTTTCTCCATGTCGAGTTCGTTGTAACGCACCAGCTTTTTCTAGTTCTTGGAACTGCCAGCAATCAAACTCTATCGAGGAGCATTTAGGAACTTCAATCTTATCCCAATAAAGTAGGTACTTACGTAACTCAAAATCATCAGTAGCAGAACGAAATAAAGCCCCACCTGTTTCTGGATACTCAAATTGAGGAGATAGAACAATACCTCTTTCCATTGATAATCGCCTTACACTCAGATAGTTAGGTTATTATGATAATGCAAGGTGTTGAATAGGGGAAAGGAAGAGAATAGGCTTTATGAAGTGTGGCACTTTACTGTGGCACCCATACAAAAACAGCGCTATCCCAAAAGGCGCTAACCTATTGAAATAACGCTGTTTCCAAACGTTTGGTGGAGCTGGCGGGAGTTGAACCCGCGTCCAAAAATCATTCATCATTGGTACTACATGCTTAGTCGATCTTTAATTTCACCAGCAACCTGCGAACCGACACGCTAGTTAAAGGCTAACCTGAATTATAATTCGCGCTTTTCCTCTCAGGTGGGAGAAGCCACGCTAGCTAGTTTGGGTTTGATCTCTTATTGGTCCCCGTCTTACGAGCGGAAGCTAGGGTAAGAGAGCTCTGAGCAGGTTATTAAGCTGCTAGTGCGTAGTTTTCGTCGTTTGCGACTATTTTTTTGCGGCTTTTAACGTGGCCAACCGCCCCACGGCATGCACCTCAGACTTCAAAATTCCTGTCGAATCCTAAATCAGCCCCAAGTGTTATTTGCATAGTACCAGAAAAGCTTACCCTGTCTAGCACTGTGCGTTTAAGTGCTTAAAATTAACGCAAATTACTCTTCATAATTCGTGCTTTATCTCTCGCCCAATCTTTTTCTTTCATATCAGTACGTTTATCGTGCAGCTTTTTACCTTTCGCTACGCCAACTTTAATCTTCGCCCAAGAGCGAGACCAGTAAAGTGCGGTTGCGACAAGCGTCATGCCTTCACGGTTAATACGACCGATAAGGTTATCGAGTTCTTTTCTCGACATTAGTAGTTTACGGATGCGTGTTGGGTTCGCCACGATATGAGTACTCGCTTGAGTTAGCGGAGTGATCGTCATACCACTGATGAATGCTTCGCCATCTCGGATGTAGACGTAGCTTTCTGCGATATTGGTTTTGCCTTCACGTAGGGATTTTACTTCCCAGCCTTGTAGCTCAAGCCCCGCTTCTATCTCATCATCGATGAAATATTCGTGGCGAGCTTTCTTATTAAGCGCAATGGTATTACTACCGGCTTTTGATTTTGATTTATTCTTTGCCATAATGGCCTCATTATACGGATTGCACCCTAGTTGGGGAATCCTTTTTATTTGCGCTCTGGCCCAATACAATTAAAATTGCAGTTTGTGTTAATGTAACGCTGTCTTTAACAGGAGTCTATATGCCAAAGGTTACTCGTTCAGCATTAGTGTCGTTTAGTGCCGACCAGATGTTCAACTTGGTCAATGATGTTGCTCGTTATCACGAGTTTTTGCCAGGGTGTTCTGGTTCACGTGTGATCGAATCTTCAGATTCAACTATGGTGGCTTCGGTTGATGTCTCTAAAGCTGGTATCAGCAAAACATTTACCACATCGAACCGCTTAGCGGATGGTGCTGAGATCTTGATGGAGCTGGTAGATGGCCCGTTTAAGAAGCTGGAGGGGGGCTGGTATTTCACTCCTCTAGACGACCAAGCATGTAAGGTTGAACTTAAACTAGAGTTTGAATTTTCTAGTCGAATGATTGAAATGGCATTTGGCAAGATTTTCAATGAACTGACAAGCAATATGGTCAGTGCATTTACTCAACGAGCGAAACAGGTTTACTAAGCCATGACTATTGAATCAGATATGATCCACGTAGAAGTTGTGTTTGCGCTTCCACATGAGCAGCGTGTATTTACCTTAGTGGTAAATAAGAACGCGACCGTTGAAGAGATTATTGCGCAGTCTGGTGTTTTAGAGTTGTATCCAGAAATCGACTTGGCGAAAAATAAAGTTGGCGTATACAGCCGCAACGTTAAGTTAGATGCAACCGTTCGAGATAAAGATCGTATCGAAATTTATCGAGCACTGTTAGCCGATCCAAAAGAAATTCGCCGTAAGCGTGCTGAACAAGCGAAAGCGGCGGCTAAATCGTAATACCAAACAAATTTGAATGATAAAGAAGCTCGCATTAGCGAGCTTTTTTTCATCTGTTTGTTAGACAATACAGTCTACAGTCTCATTTGTTAGCAGATATTAAAAAGCCTGCTCATATGAGCAGGCTTTTGCGATTCTTGCTTTTGACTGGAAAGCTTTGTTAGTTGAAAGCTAGCGAAGGCTTTCGAAGAATTCATCACTGGCTTCAAAATCACCATTGATCGTCACTAAGGTGCCCGTTGCATCAAAGTTAACAACAAGATTTTTTTGAATCGAGTCTTCATGGCCTTTTGTGTGGTGGTAAATGTAGTACCACGTATCTGGGTAGCCATTTTCGATAAGCATAGGTGAGCCCATAACGTAACGAACTTGTGTTTTTGTCATGCCAAACTTGAGCTGATCGACAGCTTCCTGTTCAACATAGTTACCCTGATTGATGTCAATTCGATAAACCAACTTCTCTAATAGAGAGCAACCGGTCAACATTGTTAGTGCAAGTGGAACTGCAACTAACCACTTTTTAATTCGCATAGTTTGAGATCTTTCTTCGCTAAAATACTGCCTGATAATAAACAAGCTCCAGCAAGAAGTAAAAAGCTCCTTGCGCTTTGAGCTTGTTATGACTGGCAATTTTGAATTAAGTTGCAAAATTGCCAAGAATTTTCGGTAAATTATCAGAAAGTTGCTGAATATGTAACCTATGCTGCGATTAATAACTCTTTTGCATTGGCAAGCGTCGATTCGGTAATCTGGCTGCCACCAAGCAGTCGAGCAAGCTCTGAAACGCGTTGTTGCTCATCAAGCGTGTGCATTTGAGTCTCGGTTTTACCTGATTTCGTGTTCTTCGCTACAAAAAGTTGTTGGTGACCGCAACCGGCAACTTGAGGTAAGTGAGTCACGCACATAACTTGTGTCGATTCGCCCAGCTTACGTAGCATTTTTCCGACAACCGCAGCGGTTGGTCCACTGATACCCACATCGACTTCATCGAAAATCAGGCTTGGTGTATCCACTTTTTGCGCTGTGATCACCTGAATCGCCAGTGAGATTCGTGATAACTCACCACCAGAGGCCACTTTCGCAATCGGCTGCATTGGTTGGCCTGGGTTGGTCGAAACAATGAAGGTCACGTTATCCATACCCAATGGAGAAGGGTGTGTGTTGGTGTTGTTCACTTCAATGGCAAACTGCGCTTTTTCCATGCTCAGTTCGTGCATGCTTTGCGTGATCAGCTTGTTGAGCTCTTTTGCGTAACGAGTTCGAGATTTATGAAGCTTCTCTGATTTAGCAACGAACGATTGGTATTGGTTTTCCACCTCGTTTGCCAGTTCTTCTAATTTTTCATCAGAGCAATCAAGCGCTTCAACTTGTTGTAGTAAGTCTTGATGGTGCTTATACAGCTCTTCAGGTAACACGTGGTGTTTACGAGACATCGACATCACTTTAGAGAAACGCTCCTCAACGTAAGCCATACGACCGGGATCAACATCAATGCTGTCTAGGTATGTTCTTAACTCGTTGTTGGTTTCTTCAATCTGAATAATGGCTTCGGAAAGCAAGTTTGGTAACTCGGCTAATCTTTCATCTAGCTCAGCTAACTGAATTAAGGAGTTATTGGCCGATTGCAGAATACCAAGCGCATTAACTTCTTCGCCTTCATAAATAAGCTCGATAGCTTGCTGACAGGTTGTGGCCAGTTCTCCGCTATTGGAGAGGCGCTTATGCTCTTGTTCGAGGTCTTCATATTCTTCCTCCCCAATAGACAGCTCATTTAACTCTTTGATTTGGTATTCAAGAAGTTGTTTTTGAGCTTGGTTTTGCTGGCTATTCTCACGTAACTCTTTTAAGTGGTTATCCGCTTGTCGCCATGCTTGGTAAGCATTACGTGTCGATTTCAATAGGTTCAAGTGGCCTGCGTATTGATCAAGCATGGCCATTTGGTAATCGCTTTTCATTAACTGGTGATGCGCGTGTTGACCATGGATGTTGATCAGCAGTTGTCCAAGTGATTTCAATTGCGAAAGAGGGACAGGGCTACCGTTGATGAATGCACGAGAACGACCTTCTTTTGAGATGGTTCTGCGCAGGATGCACTCACTGCCATCAAGCAATTCGTTGTCTTCTAACCAGCGGGTTGCATGCAGATTGTTCTCAAGTAAAAAAGCGGCACTGACTTCGGTTTTTTCTTCACCTTGTCGAACCATTCCTGCATCGGATCTTCCCCCAAGACATAAGCCTAAAGCATCGATAGCGATAGATTTACCCGCACCAGTTTCCCCGGTGATTGTTGTCATGCCTTTAGATAGTTCTAGCTGTAAAGACTTAACAATAGCGAAATTATTAACACTTAAATGAGCCAGCATTTTTATTTACCTGTATAACTGAACAATACTGTATATAAGTTCAGTATATACTGTTTCTTTATACAGTAAAGTCGGCAGGTGAAAATTTTTTGCGACCGTTATCAGAATTGAGGTTGTTCGTAGATCACTGAAACCGCTATAGATTCCCAACTCAGTCGTTCCTCCCTCTTGGGAGTGGAGGCATAAGGAACTGCAGAGAAGCTAGAGCCGACGGGCTTTTACTGGCAATAAAAAGGCTGACGAATGTCGTCAGCCTTTCAAATTTTCGGTTACCACTGGAGCGTTTATTCTTTTAGAACAGCTTACTCGACCAACCTAGTTTGTTACGTAGAACGTGGTAGTAGTTGTAGTCTTTAGGGTGGATCAGTTTGAGCACATTTGGGCTTTGGTAAATGTGGATCTCATCACCAGGAGAAACAGGCAGTGAGATTTGACCATCACAGCTGACTTCCTGAGTTCCACGGTTATCAGGCGATACGATCAGCTTAATACGACGCTTGCCATCCACCACAAGTGGGCGGCTTGAAAGGGTGTGCGGGAACATCGGCACTAATGAGATAGCATTTAGACTTGAAGACAGGATAGGGCCGCCGCCAGAAAGCGAGTAGGCGGTAGAACCTGTCGGTGTTGAGACGATTAAGCCATCAGAGCGCTGTGAGAAGGCGAAGCTGTCATCGATGTACACTTCGAACTCGATCATGTGAGCAACTTGTCCGGGGTGCAGTACAGCCTCATTAAGTGCTGCATTGTGGCTTTTTATCTGGCCGTGACGATGAATTTCCGTTTCAAGTAAGAAGCGCTCTTCTTCCATGAACTCGCCTTTGAGTACATCAGTAAGCGCGCTCTGGAAGTTTTCAGGGTTAAGATCGGTTAGGAAACCAAGATTGCCTCGGTTAACACCAATCACTGAAATGTCGAAACGTGACAAGATTCTAGCGGCACCGAGCATATTTCCGTCACCACCGACCACAATGGCGAGATCGGCGCGTTTACCTAATTCAATCAGGCTAGAAAAATGTTCTTTTGGGATGTCGTCTAAAATAGTGGCGAGTCTGTCATCAACAAACACTTGATAACCCTCAGCACTTAACCACTGATAGAGCTCTCTATGAGTCTGAATTGCTTGCTGATCTCGAGGTTTACCGATAATGGCGATGACTTCAAATGGCTTTTTCATAACGTTTCCAAACGAATTAGGCTTGAATCAAAATTCTTCATCCCCATAATAAAGGCAAGTTGAACGTCTATGCGAGTGTTTTATATCAATTTGGGGCGCAAACACGCCTGTCACTTGCATTGAAAACGAATTCTGGAGATATCATGAGCAACGAAGAAAACAAAGTAACCGAAGCAGAGCTAGATCAGATCATCGCTGAAGCTGAGAAAGTTGAAGAAGCTGAACTGAATGAAGACGCTGCTGATGAGCAGGAAGCAAAAATCGCTCAACTGGAAGCTGCACTGCTTTCTAGCGAATCTAAAGTGAAAGAGCAGCAAGATTCTGTTCTTCGCGCGAAAGCTGAAGTTGAAAACATGCGTCGCCGTAGCGAACAAGAAATTGATAAAGCGCGTAAATTCGCTTTGAACAAGTTTGCTGAAGGTCTGCTTCCTGTAATCGACAACCTAGAGCGTGCAATGCAAGCAGCAGACGCTGAAAACGAAGTGGTTAAGCCACTGTATGAAGGTGTTGAGCTAACGCACAAAACGTTCGTAGACACAGTTGCTAAGTTTGGTCTTAAAGAGATCAACCCTGAAGGTGAAGCGTTCAACCCTGAATTCCACCAAGCGATGTCTATTCAAGAAAGCCCAGATCACGAATCGAACACGGTTATGTTTGTGATGCAAAAAGGCTACGAACTAAACGGTCGTGTGGTTCGCCCAGCGATGGTTATGGTTGCTAAGTAATGACGAATTACGTTGCCAAGTGATTGACTGGTGCATTGACTGAGTTAGTCGCAGCGACAAAATAAATCACTGGTTTGCGTAAAATAAAAAGAGAGGTATAGGCCTCTCTTTTTTTGTGCCTATAACTTGAGAGTCCACGTAAATAAGCATCAAAACCGCATTAAGAATGTCGTTCTTTTTATTTCATTCAGATCAGCGATTTAGAGTTTTGTGTTATGAAACTTGTTGTGATTGAGTAAATGTTTTGATGTCACATTTGTGGTGTTTTTGTAAATAAATACTTTTAATTGTTATCTTTGTATGTAAAATCCACTGCCATATAGCGATTTTGGTCGCATATATAACTATAAAAGTACAAATTTCAAACACAACAAACTGGAGAAGAACGATGAATAAATCGCTCTCAAGTAAAATTTTTGTAGGCTTGTTCGCCGGTCTACTTATTGGTACTGCTATTCAGTACCTATTCAGCGGTATTGCTATTTTTGATACGTATCTACTTGGCGCTGCCGAAGGTGCTGGTGGTATGTTCGTATCACTTATCAAATTGCTTGTAGTTCCTCTTGTATACGTATCTATTGTTTGCGGTATCGTTGAGCTAAAAGATATTCGTTCATTCGGTCGTCTTGGTGGTAAAACCTTTGGTCTTTACATTATTAACACCATCATCGCGATTTCTGCAGCGCTAACGATTGGTCTTATTTTCCAACCGGGTGCTGGTGCGAATCTAGCGGGTACAGTTTCTGAGACAATTGCGCTTACAACAACTGAAACGCCAGATATCTTCTCTCTTGTTGTTAATATCGTTCCTAGCAACCCTGTAGAAGCATTTGCAAGTGGAGACATGCTGCAAATCATCTTCATGGCTATTCTGACTGGTCTTGCTATCCAAGCTCTTGATTCTCGTGGTGGCCCAGCTATCAAGACATTCAAGATGGCTAACGAGATCATGATGAAGCTTATCGGCCTAGTAATGAGCCTTGCGCCATACGGTGTATTTGCTCTGATGATTCAACTAGGTGCAACACTTGATGCAAACACGTTAATGTCAGTTGCTGGCTATGTAGCGCTTGTTGTAGCGATGCTTGTGTTCTGGATCTTCTTCTTCTACCCAATGATGGTTGGTTCATTCACTGGTATTTCTCCAAAGCAGTTCCTACGTGCAACTCGTGAGCAAGTTCTATTCTCACTATCTACAGCAAGTTCGAATGCAACAATCCCAGTAACAATGCGTACTCTTACTGACAAACTAAACGTATCTAAGTCAGTAGCAGGTTTCGGTGTACCACTAGGTGCAACAATGAACATGTCTGGTGTATCTATCTACATCGCACTAGCAACTATGTTCGTAGCAAACGCGTTTGGTCAGCCAATCAACACTGCTGATATCTTCACTCTTGGTCTAACTATCCTGCTACTGTCTATCGGTGCTGGTGGTGTTCCTGGTGGCGGTGTTGTGATGGTAGGTGTTCTATTGCACCAACTAGGTTTACCACCAGAAGGTCTAGCGATTGTTGCTGCTGTTGACCGTATCTGTGACATGTTCTGTACTTCTTCAAACGTAGTGGGTGACACAGCGGTGAACACTATCGTTGCTAAATCTGAAAACGAAATTGGCGTTGAAGCTAACGAAGAAGCTGAGCTGCAAAAAGCAGAAGCTTAATTCTTAATTAAGACTCAATAACTGCGAAGCCCCGCTCAACCAGAGCGGGGCTTTTTTATTTCTGCTGTTGGGTACTTTGGGCTGTCTGCTGCTGAGTTAAAAGAGGGGGCTATGTTGGTGCGAAGTCTCATTTTTTCTTTTTACTCGCGCTGAATGGGTCATCAGTTTTCAATCTTTAATATAGATCACATATAATAATACAATATTATTATATTGTTCTGACAACCTACATTATGACGACATAAAGGAAACCCAATAATGAAGCTGTCTTACCTTAGCCTACTGACTGCCAGCCTTTTAGCCGCTCCCGCTCTTGCTTCTAATCACGATATTGGTCAACAGTTCAATCTTGACCCTGCAAAAGCACCAGCACAAAACTTCGATTTATCTAAATGGAAAATTAACTTACCGGAGCTGACGACTGAAGGGTCTAGAAAAGGTAAAACGCTGGAGATTGGTAAAAAGGAACTGTCGAATGTAGACACGCCTTACGTTCACCCTAAATGGTTCTACACGGATGCTGAATCTGGTGCGATGGTGTTTGTGGCTCCGAATACAGCTCCAACGACGCCAAACAGTAAAAACACGCGTAGTGAGCTAAGAGCGATGCTAGCGGATAGCTACTCTGCGCCGAGCAACAACTTCGCGATTTCAAGCCATAAGAACGCGGAAGAGTTTGGCTCTATCGGTGGCCAGATGACGGCAACACTTTCTGTTGATCAGGTGAGTACCAGCGGTAACTATAAGAAAACCGGCGCATTCTCGGTAGTGATCGGCCAAATTCATGGTTCAGACAATGAGCCACTGAAAATTGTTTACCGCAAGTTGCCAGAACATGAGCATGGTTCGTTAACGTGGAACTATGAGTTAAACCCGCCGACAGAGATGAAAAACGCGAAGGATGAAAACGGAAAGAAACTTCGTAAAGACATTCGCCATGATGTATTTGGTCAATACAATCTGAAAAAAGGCAGCTCGGACCCTGCTGATGGCATCAAGCTAGGTGAAGTGTTCTCATACGATGTGAATATCAAAGATAACATCATGCACTTAACCTTTACTAAGAATCCAAACTCAGCCGATCCTATTGTGAAGACGTATGATGTTGATTTGGCCAAGGGTAAGTATCAGGGGCATGATATCGACCTTGGTTATGGACAGGACTGGATGTACTTCAAGGCGGGCGCATACAATCAATGCAATACTAAGAAGTCGAGCTCAGCCTGTGAATGGCGTGGTATGGAAGCGGGTGATTACACTCAAGCGAGCTTCTACCAGTTAGTGCTCAACCAATAATATGGCTGAATCAGTCACCATTTGAACAATATTTAACTGATTAGTATCTATTTGAAAAAGACCTTCCACATGAAGGTCTTTTTTTATGGCATCTGGAATAGGGTTGAGGTTTCAATGTGGCGACAAATGCGAGAGTTTCTCAACATTGGAGCCTTAATTGGCAAGGGATCGGTCACTTTTTACCTTTATGTAAAAAGATACGGGAAAAAATAGATTTTTTTTACTTATTCCCTTGAAAACCAGTTTGCAGCCCTTATCTATGGTGCATACGAAAGCAAATTACATTTGCACTTTAATTTTGTGTATTAGGGTTGATTCCCTGATTACCACCCCCACATATGTGGGTATAGCAAAAACTTAATAGAAAATATTTCGGAGATGGCCTGATGGGTAAAATCATTGGTATTGATTTAGGTACTACTAACTCTTGTGTTGCTGTTTTAGACGGCGACAAACCACGCGTAATTGAAAATGCTGAAGGCGAACGCACAACAGCATCAGTAATCGCATACACAGAAGGCGAAACGCTAGTTGGTCAACCTGCAAAACGTCAAGCTGTTACTAACCCTCAAAACACACTGTTCGCTATCAAGCGTCTAATCGGTCGTCGTTTTGAAGATGAAGAAGTTCAACGCGATATCGAAATCATGCCTTTCAACATTGTTAAGGCTGACAACGGTGATGCATGGGTTGAAGCGCAAGGCCAAAAAATGGCTGCTCCTCAAGTATCTGCTGAAGTTCTTAAGAAAATGAAGAAAACAGCTGAAGACTTCCTAGGCGAAGAAGTAACTGGCGCAGTAGTAACTGTTCCTGCTTACTTCAACGATGCTCAACGTCAAGCAACGAAAGATGCTGGCCGTATCGCTGGTCTAGATGTTAAACGTATCATCAACGAACCAACTGCTGCTGCTCTAGCTTACGGCCTAGACAAGCAAGGTGGTGATCGCACTATCGCTGTATACGACCTTGGTGGTGGTACATTCGATATCTCTATCATCGAAATCGATGAAGTAGAAGGCGAGAAGACTTTCGAAGTTCTTTCAACTAACGGTGACACTCACCTTGGTGGTGAAGATTTCGATAACCGCATGATCAACTACCTAGTAGATGAGTTCAAGAAAGAGCAAGGTATCGACCTTAAAGCTGATCCACTAGCAATGCAGCGTGTTAAAGAAGCAGCAGAAAAAGCGAAAATCGAGCTTTCTTCTACTACTCAAACTGACGTAAACCTACCTTACGTTACTGCTGATGCGACTGGTCCTAAGCACATGAACATCAAAGTGACTCGTGCGAAGCTTGAGTCTCTAGTTGAAGACCTAGTTCAACGTTCTCTTGAGCCACTAAAAGTTGCTCTAGCGGATGCTGACCTATCTGTAGGCGAAATCACTGACGTTATCCTAGTTGGTGGTCAAACTCGTATGCCTATGGTTCAAGCTAAAGTAACTGAATTCTTCGGTAAAGAGCCACGTAAAGACGTGAACCCTGACGAAGCTGTTGCAATGGGTGCTGCTGTTCAAGGTGGTGTACTAGCTGGTGACGTTAAAGACGTTCTACTACTAGACGTTACTCCTCTATCTTTCGGTATCGAAACGATGGGCGGCGTGATGACTAAGCTTATCGAGAAAAACACAACTATCCCTACTAAAGCGGATCAAGTGTTCTCTACAGCTGAAGACAACCAAAACGCAGTAACTATCCACGTTCTTCAAGGTGAGCGTAAGCAAGCGACTTACAACAAGTCTCTTGGTCAGTTCAACCTAGAAGGTATCCAACCAGCACCACGTGGCATGCCACAAATCGAAGTAACATTCGACCTAGATGCTGATGGTATCCTGAACGTATCTGCTAAAGATAAAGCAACAGGTAAAGAGCAGAAGATCACTATCCAAGCATCAGGCGGCCTGTCTGAGGAAGAGATCGAAGCAATGGTACAAGAAGCAGAAGCTAACAAAGAAGCGGACAAAAAGTTCGAAGAGCTAGTAACTGCACGTAACCAAGCTGACCAAATGATTCATGGCACTAAGAAGCAAGTAGAAGAAGCTGGTGAAGCTCTACCTGCAGACGAGAAAGCTAAAATCGAAGCGGCTATCACTGCACTAGAAGAAGTTAAGTCTGGTAACGATAAAGAAGCTATCGACGCTAAAGTTCAAGAACTTATGCAAGCAGCTCAAAAGCTAATGGAAATTGCTCAACAGAAAGCTCAAGCTGAACAAGCTGGTGCTGACGCTGGTGAACAACCTAAGCAAGACGACGATGTTGTAGACGCTGAGTTTGAAGAAGTTAAAGAAGACAAAAAATAATTTCGTCGCAGAGTAGCCTGATTTCGTTATCGGAAGTGTCCACCTACTAACGTAGGCTCCGCGCTTCCACTTAGGACTCAAGCTATCTGCTTAGAAATTTGTCTCAAAGACTTATTATTGCGGGCGTCAGAGGTAACTCTCACGCCCGTAAATTTGTATTTAGACTTGTCGATCTAGATAATAGCTTTATTCGGCATTTCAGCCGGCAGAACTTTTATCTAGATTGATACACAGACTACTGAAGTGATCATTCGGTAGTAGCAATTATTTTGGTGACCTAGAACATGTCAAAACGTGATTTTTACGAAGTATTAGGCGTAAGCCGCGATGCATCAGAGCGCGATATTAAAAAAGCGTACAAACGCTTAGCGATGAAATTCCACCCGGACCGTAACCAGGGTGATGAGACCGCAGCAGATAAGTTTAAAGAAGTAAAAGTAGCGTACGAGATCCTAACCGATTCTCAAAAGAAAGCGGCTTACGACCAATACGGTCATGCAGCCTTTGAACAAGGTGGCATGGGCGGCGGCGGTGGTTTCGGCGGCGGTGGCCAAGGTGACTTCGGCGATATCTTCGGTGACGTATTTGGCGACATCTTCGGCGGCGGTCGTCGTGGTGGCGGTCAACAGCGTGCACAACGTGGTTCAGATCTACGTTACAACATGGAACTTTCTCTAGAAGAAGCGGTTCGTGGTGTTTCTAAAGAAATCGAAGTACCAACACTTGTAGAGTGTGATACTTGTGACGGCAGCGGCGCGAAAGCGGGTTCTTCTGCACAAACGTGTGGCACTTGTCATGGCCACGGCCAAGTACAAATGCGCCAAGGTTTCTTTGCGGTTCAACAGACTTGTCCTACTTGCAACGGTAAAGGCAAGATCATCAAAGACCCATGTAACTCATGTCATGGTCAAGGTCGCAAACAGAAGACGAAAACACTTAACGTTAAGATCCCTGCTGGTGTTGATACTGGCGATCGTATTCGTCTATCTGGCGAAGGCGAAGCGGGAGAGCACGGCGCTCCAGCTGGCGATCTGTACGTACAAGTACACGTAAAAGAGCACAACATCTTCGAACGTGACGGCAACAACCTTTACTGCGAAGTACCAGTAAGCTTCTCTATGGCTGCTCTAGGCGGTGAAGTTGAAGTTCCAACACTGGATGGTCGTGTAAACCTTAAGGTACCAGAAGAGACACAAACGGGCCGTATGTTCCGTATGCGTGGCAAGGGCGTGAAAGGCGTTCGTGGTGGCGGTGTGGGTGATCTAATCGTTAAGCTAGTGGTTGAGACTCCAGTTAAGCTAAGCTCTCGCCAAAAAGAACTACTGCGTGAATTCGAAGAAACATGTTGTGGTGAAGCGGCAAGCAAGCACAAGCCAAAGTCTGAAGGTTTCTTCAGCGGTGTTAAAAACTTCTTCGATGACCTTACTAAGTAATTAGATCGTGGTTTGAAAATTTTAAAGCCTGCCTATGTGCAGGCTTTTTTGATCTTCTCGTTTAGTTAAAAAATGCAGCTATGTATATGCCTAGTCATTCTTTACTCATACCAAGGATATTAACGTCTATTAGTTCCAGCAATTTACAGGGGATTCTTCACCTGAAGATTTGAGCGTCATTGTTTTGGGAGTGCCTAGGCAAGAGTCACCACTTTGCCCCTTAGTTGACTGTGCCGTGGCGGTTATTGTATATGCCATGCTGCTTGAACTTGCGACAGAAAATACATAGCGATCACTTGGTGATTCACATATAGCACAAGCCCCTCCTGAAATAATACTGCCCCAGTTATAGACACCGTTGTATGACTGCTCAAGTGTGAGTTGTATTTTTGCCATATCAGCTAATGCTGCTGTTCTATGCGATTTAATGACATGTTCGGTATAGCTTGGGTAGGCGATAGCGGTTAGCACTCCAATAATAGCCACTGCGACCAATAGTTCGATCAATGTCATCCCTTTGCAACTTAAGTTGTTGTTGTTGCATTTATTTTTTCGAATCATCACGAGTAGTTCCTTCTCTATATTCAGCCTATTTTTCTTCGGTGGTAGCATCCTTGCAAGATTAAATACGGTTACGTATCGGTTTACATAGGAATTTGGGAAATGTCTCGCGGGTTTACCTTCTTAGAGCTACTCATAACCATATCAGTGCTCTCTATATTATTGGCTGTTGCCGCTCCAAGTTTTAGTTCTGTCTCGGAAACAGTGAAGATGCAACGGTTAGCTACTGAGTTGAATGGTTTTATGATGCAGGCAAAATCTGAGGCAGTTATGAGAAATACTGATCTTTGGGCTCATTTCTTAATGAATGGTAATTCAAATGACACCGGTGATTGGAAAATTGAATTGACCGAATTCGATATTCCGAATACTGGTACGGCAATTCTTACACTGGAAGGTGCTTCATTTCGAAACGTAGATTTCACCGTTAACTACAGTTCTGAACAAATTAAATTTAGTGGAGTAAACGGTAAAGCTAAAGATGGACATCTCTTATTTGATATGAACTCTAAGCCTTTAAAGCTTATAACATATCGTACTTCAGGAAGAATGAGAATTTGTGGTGTAGAAGGAGACTTTTATGGTTATCAGATCTGCACTTAGGAGGCAGCAGTTCGGTGCAACATTAGTCGAATTTATGATCTCTTCCATTTTGGGAATTGTCGTTATTGGAAGTGTGGGGTCGGTATTTATATCCGGACAAAACATCGCATCCGAGAGAAGTAAAGAATTATTACTATTACAACAAGTTTCAGGAGCTCTTCAATACTTTAAAGAAGATATCCAGCGTGCGGGCTACGATGGAGGGACAGGTGTATCTCTAAAATTATCAGGCTCCACCGATACTTTATATATTTCTCCTGATTCAAAAACGGTTGCATATGCTTACACTCATCAATCAGAGATTCGAAATGTCGCTTTTGTATTCGATTCAGGCTTGGTCAAGGTGTGTGATAGCCCCTCCAGTATCGTAAAAACAGTATCAGCGGCGATTAGTGGGTGCTCTTCTATCTTTGAGCCGAATCAAATTAGAGTCGTTGATTTTCATGCGAATCAGTCAAGTATTGAATCTCAAGGGGTTAGTTCAGGTATTACAACCATTATGATTTCTGCTGAATTAGTAGGAGATACGTCCGTTAATTATTCATCAAGTGTGATTGTAAAAAATAGGAATTGGCGATGAATAAAAATCAACAAGGTGCGGTTGTTTTACTTACAACAAGTGTATTACTAGTTACTGCGTTAATGTTGACTTTTGGTAGTTATCGCTCTGTTTTTTATCAAATAAAAAGATCTCAGAATGAAGTAGAAGCGCGCAAGCAACATTGGGAAGCAGAGGGAGGTCTAGAGTGTGGGTTTACATATATTGTTAATCAAAAATTGCAATCAATACCCAATAATTTAGCGACAGTTTGTAACTCGTATAGTTTTTCTTCCTTAAATGCTGACTTTACAAACCCTGAAATTTTGCTTTCTCAAGTTGGTCATAGCAGTGTTAATAAAAAAATAATCTTTTCATCTTCAGTTGGTTATGGAGCTATGAAGTCGACTTCTGATGTTATTTCTTTTGGCTCAGCACTTTTTTCACCACCAGACCCTGGTGAATTTGACTCGGCTGCTGAAGCTTATGAGTGTATCGGGGCAGTGGTTAAATATAGGTTTATTGCGACTGGTATTACCAATCATGGCGTAAGTAGTTCTATTGAATCTCCAGGATCCGGGCATGATCCCACTAAGGATTGTAAGCCTTCTCATAAGACATCGACAGCTGTTAAATCAGGGATATGGGAGAACTCCTTTGGAGTGATAAGTTCTCATAATGTTGGGTTAGATATTCAGCGAGATGACACTATCGACCCTTTTAAAGATTTTTTCGGAGTCGATAAAAGTAAGTGGCAAGAGGTTCGTGATGATGTAGATAACGAATTTATTAAAGTTTCAATGCCTTCTAGTAGTGTTGATTGCTATAGCCAATTTTCTGATTCAATAGTGAATGGACAGCCCAATAAAGTTTGGATTGATGGCTCTTGCCAACTAGCGCCAGTTGATGTGACGAATATTGTAAATTTACAGGCTGCACACCCGGGAACCGATTTGTTTTTACTTGTTCATGACGGTGTTTTTGGGGTCACTGGTTCTGGCGATATTAGCGGTGTATTTTTTCATTTTAATAATACTTACTCTCCCACTCCTTCTCAATGGGACTCGATGACGGAAGTGAAACCTTTTGTAAATTCAGTATTTAGTGACCTAATTAATACTATGTATGGTTCTTCAAGTACTCTTACGCCATACCATGCAACTTATGCGCAAGCTGGCGCATTCAGTTTCACGGGGGGACAGTTTTTTGATACAGAAGGGCAAATGGCGCTATTTAATAACTCTCTGAATTTTTCATTCAATTCAGATGTTATTGATGAGTTCGAATTTTCACCTAAGCCAAGATGGCAAAAAGGTTCATGGAATGATTTATAAGCAAAAAGGTTTTAGCCTAATTGAAGTACTCATTTCATTTTTATTGATCGGAGTCGGTTCGCTAGGGCTAATTAAGTTACAAACATATGTTGAGCAAAAGTCTGACTTTGCTATTCATAGTGTAGAAGCTTTGAATTTGGCTGAAAATAAGCTGGAATGGTTTAGAACTCGAGGCGCATCTGCCGCTTTATCGAGTATAATGCCTGCGGATTTTGCTACGGATATTGTTGATGGCATGGATCACTCGCATTTTAAATATCAACTTGATTGGACAGTGACGAACAGTTTATCCGGAGCGCTGAAGACCGTTCAGATAACAAGCTCATGGGAAGACCGGTTTGGTAATAATCAAGCGATCGAATTACATACCATGATTTCTAAATACAGCGAGTTCGATTGATTGGGTTTATAACTTCAATGTCGTGATAGTTTGCTCTTCTCGGACATTCTTTATGTGCTAGTTAAAACTCTGTATATGGAATAGTATGTTTTGTGTTTTTATATTGTTGCTGTTGTATGGTATTTTTGCAAAATATGTCTCCATTTATGGAAAATAAGATGGAATCTTGTGCTTTTTAATGACGACTTTAATAGAATATGTGCTGCACCAATAGGCCGTGGTCAAAACTTATATTAGGCCTAAACAAAACAACATCACATATGGAGTTACAATGAGTAACCAAGCCGTAAAAAAAGCACCATCGACTGAGAAGATCAGTGGTATGGACCGCTTTCTAAACTTCATTGAACGCGCCGGCAACAAAATTCCAGATCCAGCAATCCTGTTCTTCTGGGCTCTAGTTATTGTATGGGTAGCATCTGCACTTTTATCGAATCTTTCATTCGACTTAATCAACCCTCAAACGGGTGCTGCTCTTGAAGTAAACAACCTACTAACTGGTGAAGCGCTTGCTAGCTTCCTAGCGAATATGGTTACCACGTTCACAGGCTTCGCACCTCTAGGCATCGTACTTGTTGCTATGCTAGGTGTTGGCGTTGCAGACTCTTCAGGCTTCATTACGACTGGCCTTAAGAAGATGCTTAACTTCACGCCAGCTAAGCTACTAACGCCGATGCTAATCTTGGTTGCTATCGTGTCTCACACAGCAGCTGATGCAGGTTACGTTCTAGTAATCCCTCTTGGCGGTATCATCTTCCACGCTGCGGGTCGTCACCCTCTAGCGGGTATTGCAGCAGCGTTTGCTGGTGTATCAGGTGGTTTCTCAGCGAACTTTATCCCTTCAGGTATTGATCCGCTACTAGCTGGTTTCACTCAAACAGCGGCAAACGTTCTTGACCCTGCATATGTGATCAACCCTCTAGCGAACATCTTCTTTACTGGTTTGTCTTCAATTCTAATTGTGGCAATTGGTTGGTACGTTACAGAGAAAATTATCGAGCCTCGTCTTGCTAATACGCCTGTAGATGAAGATGCAGAACAAGCACCTGATCTAGGTACGTTCACAGCCATTGAATCTAAAGCATTCAAATTCGCTGGTTGGGCTATGGTTGCAGGTATTGGTCTGCTTATCGCTGCTTTGGTTCCTGAAAACTCAGCACTTCGTTCGCCTGAAGGTGAACTAACGGCGTTCTCAGCACCAGTAATGAAGTCTATCGTTCCTCTGATCTTCATTCTGTTTATTATTCCGGGTATCGTCTACGGCCGTGTAGCGGGTACATTCAAGAATAGTAACGATGTTATCAAAGCGATGTCTGAGACAATGGCAACGATGGGCGCATACATTGTAATGTCGTTCTTCTGTGCTCAGTTCCTATCTGCATTCGCTCAATCAAACATCGGTACTATGCTGGCGCTTTACGGTGCTGAAGGCTTGAAAGCGATGGATCTTCCTGGTGAAGCAACGGTTGTTGGTATGATTCTACTAACGGCTGCAGTTAACCTTCTTGTAGGTTCTGCTTCAGCTAAGTGGGCACTGATCGGTCCTATCCTAGTTCCAATGCTAATGGTTGTGGGTATCTCTCCTGAGCTATCTCAAGCGGCTTACCGTGTAGGTGACTCAGTGTCTAACATCATCTCTCCACTAATGGTGTTCTTCCCACTGGTTGTTGTTTACTGTCAGCGCTACGTTAAGTCGACAGGTATCGGTACTCTAGCTTCT
Source organism: Vibrio sp. 10N.286.49.E11 (assembly GCF_041469505.1). Taxonomy (NCBI): domain Bacteria; kingdom Pseudomonadati; phylum Pseudomonadota; class Gammaproteobacteria; order Vibrionales; family Vibrionaceae; genus Vibrio; species Vibrio sp. 10N.286.49.E11. The sequence goes on along the minus strand of NZ_JBFRKQ010000037.1, from coordinate 10,617 downwards.
CTAATGATGCCATTCTCGATTGCGATGTTAATCGGTTGGTCTATCTTCTTGCTAGCTTACTGGGCTCTTGGTATCCCACTAGGTATCCAAGCACCTTACACTTACACAATGTAAGATTGAACTAAGCAAAACTAAGCTTTATTCATTGCTAAGCCCGCACCGAAATGTGCGGGCTTTTTTTCGCTATTTTTTCCGTTTTTTATATCCAAGGTTTTTATATCCAAAACTTTTTATATTCAAAACTTTCTATATCCCAAATAAACGCACTCAGCTTATACTCCGGATTACGGCTAATTGTTGGCCGGTAAATTTAGGAAATCCAAGCCACATGAAAATTCTGCTTTTAGTAGGGTTAATTGTTTTAAATGGTCTGTTTGCCATGTCTGAGATTGCATTGGTAGCAGCAAAAAATAGTCGGCTGAAACGCTTAGCCGAAAAACACCGCTCCGCTCAGGTTGCTCTTGATCTCAAAGAAAACCCAACCCGCTTCCTCTCTACAATCCAAATCGGTATCACGGTAATCGGCCTACTCAGCGGGATTGTGGGTGAGGCGACGCTATCGGCTCCACTAGCCGTTCAACTTGAACTGTGGGGACTAGACCCAACACAAGCGAACATCTTGTCTACTGCGGTTGTGGTGGTAGGTATTACTTATTTCGCTATCGTTGTCGGTGAGTTGGTACCAAAGCGTTTTGCTCAGTCTCAAGCTGAAAACATTGCTGTGTTAGTCGCGCTGCCAATCTTCTGGTTATCTAAAATCGCGACGCCGTTTGTGTTTGCGTTGTCGGCTTCAACGGAAGGTATTCTTAAGTTGATGGGCCGAGGCGGTGAAGAAGATAGCGTTACCGAAGATGATATCCATGCACTTGTGAAAGAGGGCTCAGAATCGGGTGTGATTGAACGCGGCGAACAAGAGATGATTCGTAATATCTTGCAGCTTGATGATCGTCTTGTGAGCTCATTGATGACTCCGCGTCGAGACATCGACTTTCTGGATGTCGACCAACCCGTTGAGCAGATATTAAAGAAACTGCGTTCATCAAAACACAGTGTGTTTCCATTGTGCCAAGATCACCTCAATAAAGTGGTGGGTACAGTGTCAGCCAAAGCCTTGCTGAATCAGGCGGGCAATCTAAGCATTCAAGTGATCATGGGGCTGTCTCGCTCGCCGATCTATGTTCCAGAATCGATGAAAGCTCTGCGTCTACTTGGCTACTTTAAAGAGTCGGGCACCGAGATGGCATTCATTGTCGACGAGTATGGCGATGTTCAAGGTCTTGTGACTCATTACGATATTCTTGAGGCGATTGCTGGCGAGCTATCGAATAATCCGAACGATCTTTGGACCGAGCAAGTGGAAGACGGTTTGTTGGTGGATGGATTGATTCCTATCAGTGAACTGAAAAACCGTTTAGAGCTATCGGATTTTGAGGGCGAAAGCGAGAGCTTCCAAACGCTGAATGGCCTTGTGGCATGGTTAATAGGGCGCTTACCGGATGCAGGCGAAGTTGTTCAATACCAGCAGTGGCAGTTTGAAATTATCTCTGTTGAGAACAATCGCATTGTGAGTATCAAAGCGACGCCAATAGCCGATGACATAGAAGACGCTAATAGCTAACAGTTCGACCAACCAGCAAGCGGCAATGGTTCATTGTCTGTTGTTGTCTATTACCTCTTTATTGTTCATTATCTCTAAGATTAGGTATGCTTCACCGCATACCTATTTTCGTTTTTATCCTTTGTTTCTGGAGTTCCCTTTGTCAGACCATCAATTCACCCCTCAAGATGAAATCTTCATGCGACGTGCCATCGAGGTGGCTACGCAAGCAGAGAGCGAGGGAGAGGTTCCTGTTGGTGCAGTATTAGTAAAAGATGGGGAGATTATCTCTGAAGGATGGAACCGTTCGATTGGCAGCCACGATGCTACGGCACACGCAGAAATTGAAACCTTGCGTAAAGCCGGTCAAACCTTAGAAAACTATCGGCTACTCGATACCACTTTATACGTTACGCTAGAGCCTTGCCCAATGTGCGCAGGTGCCTTGCTACACAGCCGAGTAAAGCGCATTGTGTTTGGTGCTCCAGACTTAAAAGCAGGCGCTGCAGGTACAGTGTTGAATTTGTTTGAAAGCCAGGCCTCATACCACTATGCCGACGTTAAACATGGTTTGTTAGAGGAAGAGTGCCGTGAGCAATTACAAGCGTTTTTCAAGCGTCGTAGAAAAGAGATAAAAGAGAAGCGAAAGCAAGAACGTCTGTTGGAAGAGCAGCGTTTAGAAGCAGAGATGAAGGCTGGCAATAAGAAATAGAAATAGTAGCGTACTTTCGGCACTCTCTATCGCAAGAGTGCCAAGCAAACTGACTGAGTAACTACATTTACTCAGCAATCATCTGCATGAAAGCGCGATTGCGCCAAATGATCTTCTTCTTATTATTTGAAAGCATACGCTTACGACGGTTTGCAGCAACGGTCTTATCAAGGCGTTTCGATTTCAGTTTCTTCATCATTTCAATGATTTCCTATTTGTCGTCTGACTTTTTAGTTTGGACTAACGATTTAATTATAGTGTTATTCGTTTGTTTGGCCTGTCGCACGCTTGGCTTAAATAGAAGAGCAGTTCTAGTCTAAAGCCAGCATTGCAGTGCAACAGAGCATAATCTTGATTGTGGTGTGCCGTTATAAGGTTCGATTGTTACTGCAATATGACACTCTAGATCTCATCATCATTTTCTTGCCTGCTTCCCTTATCCCTTAGTGACGAAAGAAGAGTCGAAAAAAGACAATAAAAAAGAGCAATGCTAGATGGCATTGCTCTTTTGGGTTTTACTGTGAAGGCTCAGAACTGCTTACTGTCGACTGAGCTGCGCTGATACTCGATTCAGCACCTGAGGTTTCTAAAGGTGGGATCACCACCAAACCTTCAAGGGTCGCTTCTTGTTCTTTATTGCGCTTATTTACATGGCCAATAATGCTTTGGTAATAACGGCGAATGTTTTCAACGTAGTTTCTCGCTTCATCACCACGCGCATACCCATATCGAGTTTGGCTGTAGTACTTCTTCTGTCTTAACAGAGGTAATCTGTCTTTCACATCGCCCCAAGCATCAGGATCTCCTCCTTGTGCCTTCGTGAGGCGACGCGCGTCCATCATGTGCCCGTAACCGACATTGTATGAAGCAAGTGCAAACCAGATCTTTTCGTGTTGAGTGATTGAATCTGGTACTCGGTTCACGATACGACGCAGGTACTCAACACCGCCTTGTACCGACTGGTTCGGGTCGAGACGGTTGGTTACCCCAACACTCTTCGCGGTGGGCAGTGTCAACATCATCATGCCACGAACACCCGTTGGTGAGCGCGCAACAGGGTTCCAGTGTGATTCTTGGTAGGCCAAAGCGGCAATCAAGCGCCAATCAAATTCTTGAGAGTACCTTTGAAATAGCGGCGACCATTTTGGCAACTTGCTGTCCAGTGCGCGGATAAAGGCACGAGTATCAACGTAGTCAAAAGTGCCGATGTGGCCGATGTATTTCTCTTCTAGTGAAGCCAGTTCACCAGACTGTTTTAGGTTACCGAAGAACTCAATCAACAGAGCATAAAGGCTTTCATCTTCAGACTTCTGCAAATACCAAGAGATAGGTTGGTCTTCTGTCAGTTCAAAAGCCAAAGCTACGTCTGGGTATAAACGTTGTGCCAGTGACAGCTCAATTGAGTCCGCAACCGTAAATAAGCGCTCGCCAGTCGATACTTCTTTGAGCAGGTCGTTGATATCAGCATTGCCGACCGCATCATAGATAAAGTCATCGTGTGTTTTCTGCAGCTGCTTTAGTGTTGGCTCAAAGTGTGAGTCTTTCACCACAACCAAAGATGGCGTTAATGTGTCAGTAGACGCCGCCTCTTCTGATTCAGTTTGTGCTTTAACAAAGTCAACCTGACGCTCATTCTCGAAATTGATCAGTTGTTCAAGGTTTCTCGGTCGCCACTGGCCTTTTTTGTATACGACCTGTTGGCTTACGTAGTAATAAGCAGGTGCGGCGCGATAAGCTCGTGTCAGTTTGTTGTTTTGCGTTAAGCCGGTCGCGATAAGATCGATTTCGCCTTTCTGCAGTGCAGGGAACAAGCCAGACAAACGGTAAGCGGGTTTAACCTCAAGCTTTACACCAAGCTCCTGCGCAAATTCACGAGCTAATTCGTAATCCAAGCCAGCAGGACCATCAGGACCGATGTAATAAGAGAGTTGGTTATTTAGGGTGCCGACACGAAGAACGCCACGATCTCGTATCTGCTCAAGGACACTTTTAGGTTCAGATTCAATCTGGCATCCAGCCAACCCAAATAGGGCGATGGCGAGCAGAAGGAACTTAGACGAAAAGATGAGCGTAAATTTAGGCATCAAAATGAAATCTCGAAAAGTGGAAGCTCCTTTATACCAAACCCCGCAAGGCTGGCAAAGCAGGTTTAATTAAACAGTTGTAAAAGTGGTGATAAATGCAGCAAAAGTACCATTTACGCAGAAAGATAAAAAAAATCACGCAAACGGTTGCTTTTGGTGTTACGTCACAAAAAGAAATGCTTTATAATGCGCTCGCATTGAAGAGGTGGGATCGGCATAGGTTTTTAAACCTTCGGGAATAGCTTCGAAGAAAACAGTTAGGTTTTTCCTTTAACCCACTGAATTTATTCCAATACTACCTTAATTAACTGCATAAGAGACGTAAGCACATGAGAATTTTGCGTGGCTCCCCAGCTCTATCTGAGTTTCGTGTTAACAAGCTTTTAGAGCTTTGTCGTGAATTAAGCTTACCTGTAACAGGTATTTACGCTGAGTTTGCCCACTTTGCTGATCTAACGGCAGACCTAGATGAGTCTGAAGTTGAGAAGCTAGAAAAGCTACTGACTTACGGTCCAACGATTGAAGAGCATGAACCTGAAGGTTTACTGCTGCTTGCAACGCCACGCCCAGGCACTATCTCGCCTTGGTCTTCAAAATCAACAGATATCGCACACAACTGCGGACTGGCTAAAGTGTCACGTCTAGAGCGCGGTACTGCTTTCTACATTGAAACCTCTGCTGAACTTTCTGAACTTCAACTTGTTGAGCTGAAAGCAATCCTGCACGACCGTATGATGGAAGTGGTTTTCACTGACTTCGAATCAGCGGCGGCACTATTTACCGTTGCTGAGCCTGCTCCTTATGCGGAAGTTGACCTACTAACTGGTGGACGTAAAGCGCTTGAAAAAGCAAACGTTACCCTAGGTCTTGCACTTGCAGAAGATGAGATTGATTACCTTCTTGAAAGCTTCACTGAGAAGCTAGGTCGTAACCCGACGGACATCGAGCTAATGATGTTTGCACAAGCGAACTCAGAGCACTGTCGTCATAAGATCTTTAACGCTGATTGGACTATCGATGGCGTTAAGCAAGAAAAATCATTGTTCAAGATGATTAAGAACACCTTTGAAACGACACCAGAACATGTTCTGTCTGCTTATAAAGATAACGCAGCGGTAATGACAGGTTCTGAAGTTGGTCGTTTCTTCCCAGATCCAGAAACTCGCCAGTACAGCTACCACCAAGAAAAAACACACATCTTGATGAAAGTTGAAACGCACAACCACCCAACGGCAATCTCACCGTGGCCAGGCGCATCGACAGGTTCAGGCGGTGAAATCCGTGATGAAGGCGCAACCGGTATTGGTGGTAAGCCAAAAGCGGGTCTTGTTGCTTTCTCTGTATCTAACCTTAAGATCCCGAACTTCGTTCAACCTTGGGAAACTGACTTTGGTAAGCCAAGCCGTATCGTTACTGCTCTGGATATCATGCTTGAAGGTCCTCTTGGTGGCGCGGCATTCAACAACGAATTTGGTCGTCCAAACCTACTTGGCTACTTCCGTACTTACGAAGAGAAAGTAAACTCTCACGCAGGTGAAGAAGTGCGTGGTTACCACAAACCAATCATGCTAGCTGGTGGTCTTGGCAACATCCGTGATGAGCACGTTCAGAAGAAAGAGATCCCGGTAGGTGCAAGCCTAATCGTTCTAGGTGGTCCTGCGATGAACATCGGCCTTGGCGGCGGTGCGGCATCTTCAATGGATTCTGGTTCTTCTTCTGAAGATCTTGATTTCGCTTCTGTACAACGTGAAAACCCAGAGATGGAGCGTCGTTGTCAGGAAGTTATCGACCGTTGTTGGCAGCTTGGTGATGCGAACCCAATCGCATTTATCCACGATGTGGGCGCGGGCGGTATCTCGAATGCTCTTCCTGAGCTAGTCGACGATGGCGAGCGTGGCGGTATCTTTAATCTACGTGACGTGCCAAACGATGAGCCGGGCATGAGCCCACTTGAGATCTGGTGTAACGAATCTCAAGAGCGTTATGTAATGGCGGTTGCTGATAAAGACATGGCAACGTTCGACGCGATTTGTAAGCGTGAACGTGCACCGTACGCAGTGGTTGGTAAAGCAACTGAAGAACGTGATCTGAAATTAGAAGATTCACACTTCGACAACACGCCAATCGACATGCCAATGGACATCCTATTAGGTAAAACACCTAAGATGCACCGTGACGCGAAAACGCTAAAAGCTAACAACCCTGCGATTGACCGTTCTGGCATCGAGATGAACGAAGCGGTTGACCGTGTTCTTCGCTTGCCAACAGTCGCTGAGAAAACATTCCTTATCACCATCGGTGACCGCTCGGTAACAGGCCTTGTAGCTCGTGACCAAATGGTTGGTCCATGGCAGGTTCCTGTTGCTAACTGCGCAGTAACAGCGGCAAGCTACGACTCTTACCACGGTGAGGCTATGTCTCTTGGTGAGCGTACGCCAGTGGCACTTCTAGACTTCGGCGCATCGGCTCGTCTAGCGGTTGGTGAAGCAATTACTAACATCGCAGCGACCAACATCGGCGATATCAAACACATTAAACTGTCGGCTAACTGGATGTCTCCAGCAGGTCACCCAGGTGAAGATGCAGGTCTTTACGAAGCGGTTAAAGCGGTTGGTGAAGAACTATGTCCAGCTCTGGGTCTAACTATCCCAGTGGGTAAAGACTCAATGTCGATGAAGACTAAGTGGGAAGAGAATGGCGAGCAGAAAGAAGTAACGTCTCCGCTATCTCTTGTTATCACTGCGTTTGCACGTGTTGAAGATGTTCGTAAGACGATTACTCCTCAGCTTCGCACTGACAAAGGTAATACAAGCCTAGTTCTTATCGACCTAGGTAACGGCAAAAACCGTATGGGTGCAACAGCACTTGCACAGGTTTACAAGCAGCTTGGTGACAAGCCAGCAGACGTAGACAACGCAGCGCAACTAAAAGGTTTCTACGAAGGCGTTCAAGCACTTGTAGCGAACGACCAAGTTGTCGCTTACCACGATAAAGGCGATGGTGGTCTATTCGTAACGCTAGCAGAAATGGCATTCGCAGGTCACTGTGGTGTTAATGCAAACATTGAAGCGTTAGGTGAAGACACGCTAGCAGCACTGTTCAACGAAGAGCTAGGTGCAGTAATCCAAGTCCGTAACGACGACCTAGACGCAGTACTTTCTACTCTTGCAGCTAACGGTCTAGAAGCATGTTCTCATGTGATTGGCAGCGTTGTTGGTGAAGGGGAAGCATCAGATGAACTAGTGATTAAGTCTGGCGAGTCTGTAGTGATTGAACGTAACCGTACTGAACTACGTACTATCTGGGCTGAGACAACGCACAAGATGCAAGGTCTGCGTGATAACCCAGTATGTGCTGACCAAGAACACGAAGCGAAGAAAGACAACTCGGACCCAGGTCTGAACGTGACACTGAGCTTTGACGTAAACGAAGACATCGCAGCGCCGTTCATCAACACAGGTGCTAAGCCTAAGATGGCGATTCTACGTGAGCAGGGTGTTAACTCTCACGTTGAAATGGCAGCAGCATTCGACCGTGCAGGCTTCGAAGCAACTGATATTCACATGAGCGACATCCTAACAGGTCAAGCGGTACTAGAAGAATACAACGGCCTTGTGGCATGTGGTGGCTTCTCTTACGGTGATGTACTAGGTGCTGGTGAAGGTTGGGCGAAGTCGGTTTTGTTTAATGACTCGACTCGTGACCAGTTTGAAAACTTCTTCAAGCGTGAAGATACCTTCTCTCTAGGTGTGTGTAACGGTTGTCAGATGCTGTCGAATCTACGTGAACTTATCCCAGGTGCGGAGTACTGGCCACGTTTCGTTCGCAACGAATCTGAGCGCTTTGAAGCACGTTTCAGCCTAGTAGAAGTTCAGAAGTCAGATTCTGTATTCTTCAACGGCATGGAAGGTTCTCGTATGCCAATCGCTGTTTCTCACGGTGAAGGCCGCGTAGAAGTACGTGATAACGACCACCTAAACGCGATTGAAAACTCAGGTACGGTTGCTCTACGTTACGTTGATAACAACGGTAACCAAACGCAGCAATACCCGAATAACCCGAATGGTTCGCCAAACGCTATCACAGGTTTAACAACGACTGACGGCCGCGTGACAATTATGATGCCTCACCCAGAGCGTGTATTCCGTACGGTTGCAAACTCTTGGTCTCCGGAAGGTTGGGGCGAGAATGGCGCTTGGATGCGTATGTTCCAAAACGCACGTAAGAACGTGGGTTAATTGAAAACGATTTAAACAGTGTTATCGGGACAATAACCACAAGCGCAGATCGAAAGGTCTGCGCTTTTTTTGGTGGTGAGTGTGGTGTAGGGATCACCGTATAGTGGATGTGTGTATAACAAACTTTTGGACAAAAGCTTGCTAGAGTTATTGTACTAGTCGATAGTAATACACATTAGATTTTGTAGGGGTAGTGAAGGAATCTAACGAATGCCCTCACTCCATTGACCATCACATGTGTTACCCGCAGTGGTTTAACCTTTTAATTTGTAGCCAAATTAACTATTTCACTACACCACGTCACAGACTATTGTAATATTTACATCACACCGCCAAAAAGAAAGTAACACGATGATTTAAAAAGAAAATCAAACAAGACTCCATAATGATACCCTTCCTTATACCCTGTAATTACTAAGATGCATAATATACAGGGGAATAGCATATTAAATACCACTATTTTAGGAAGCTACACTCTAAAACTATTTATGGTTACTTTTGAAGGCAGAGAACTCCAAACAACTGGTGGAATGTGACCGTAACAATTTACTCGCTAAGTCGCAATGGGGCACATTGCGAGATAGAAAATGTTGTTGGTTCACTCTAAATTAGTGGCCAAATTCACTTAGCCACAACAACTTGCTTAATTATACATATATCCACTATCAGTAGACCTAAAATACCAACTTCGATTGGCTTAGGTAATGAAGGTAGTGACTTGGTTTAGGTGGCCAAGTCAGCTATCTTTCATATTGACGGACAATTTAACGCTGACATTTTGTGAGCCCCCGAAAAATAAGAGAGCAGATATATGCAAAGTAATTTCCTCAGTCACTTCATGTCCTTATTATCTATTACTAGCGATTACATCTACTTTAAGGATATGAATTATAGGTTCATATTGTGCAGTCAGAACTTTGCAGAGCTTGTCGGGAAAAACTCATGGAGGGAACTTCACGATAAAGATGACTTTGATCTGTTTCCTCATGAACATGCATTAATGTATCGTAAGGAAGATGAGAAAATAATCGAAGGTCGAATACAGAAAACAACCTCAATCGAACCTTATACAGATAATGAGGGAAATGAGGGCTGGGTATCTACCTGTAAATGGCCTCTTTACAAAGATGGAGGAAGTGAGTTGATAGGAATGTTCGGTATTAGTCGTGATATTACTGAGCAAGTAAAGCTTCAAAAACTTCTTGACCTTAAGGAAAAAGAATTAGTTGAGGCAAATATAAAATTAAAGGAGCTTAGCGAGATTGATCCTTTGACAGGGCTATATAATCGTCGTATTTATTCAGCATATTTAAAAAAAATTTCAGCCTTAGCAATGCGATCTGGTGAGCCCTTGTCACTTCTGATTATAGATATTGATAATTTCAAAAACTACAATGATAATTATGGTCATGCTGCGGGGGATACAACGCTAAAGATAATTTCTAGCCAATTAAGAAAAAATGTGTATAGAGATTCTGATCTACTAGTAAGGTATGGTGGAGAAGAGTTTGTGGCTGTATTGCCCAATACTAACCTCCGTGATGCAAAATATGTCGCAGAAAGAATAAGAAAAAATATACAAGCTGAAGCAATGACTCATGAATACTCTACCGATGCAGGTGTTGTCACGGTAAGTATTGGCATTTCTACTATCAAAGGAAAAGTTATTGATACCGATAACTTGTTTTTACAAGCTGACAATTCCCTTTATAAGGCTAAAACATCGGGAAGGAATAGGTGTGAAGCCTTTTGTTGTGGCTAAGTAATGTTGGCCACTAATTTATAGTTCCTAGGGCGCTTTGGGGCGAAAGCGATTTAGCTAATTACTATCACGTTAGGCTAAATAATCTCTTTAACTGATAGTGTAGTGGATTAGCAAATTTGGTTAGATAGTTAGAGTTCTAGGCATGAAAAAAAGTAAGTCAAATGATGCTTTAGTGAAGAGTTTGTTCAATCGGTCGAAACATGATGTATGGAATCCACTCC
>NZ_JBFRKQ010000036.1:0-37860 GCF_041469505.1 Vibrio sp. 10N.286.49.E11 | reverse complement strand
AATCCGCGATGAACCTAAAATAAACCTAGCTCGACTCGCCAAGCATCGCTTTTAATACTTCAGCAGGCACTGGCTGCAGTTGCTTGTCTTTATCAAGGCAGACCATTTCAATATCACCAATCACGGCAGGCTTAGTCGCATCTTTACGCCATACCTCTTGTCGCCATAAGGTTTTGTATTTTCCATCGAGTTCAAAAGAGGTTCGGATGTCGCAGATCTCAGCGAACTCAACGCCGTCTTGAAAGGTCATATTGGCTTTATACACCGCAAACCCCAGTCCATGTTCATTCCACAACTCTGCCAGTTTATCGCTGCCCAACACATGCTCGCGCGCACGCTCAAAGTATTTAAGAAAGTTAGGGTGATAAACCACACCTGAGTGATCGGTATCTTCGTAGTAAATCTGTACTGGGTGATGGTAGATCTGACTCATGGGTAGCAACTCTTGGTAAGTAGTGGATCAGTAAATCTGACTAAGTTGTGCAGCACTCTACAGGATAGGTTGAAATTACTTCAAGGCATCATCGTGAAAGGGGCTTTTGGTCAGACCTCATTTATCACTGATGCTTTGGTCAACTCCCACCCATTTACAAATATTCTATGTGTCATTTTCCACCCATTAATTTTTGTAGCGAGTTAGCGACAACTGCAGGCAGATCTGATGAAGCCTTGCGGTTAAAGGCTTGTTAATGAATTGTGTCAATATGGCGCGCTAATTGCCTTAGTGAAAGCACGCAGTTCCCATTGAAGGGCTGCTTTGTTTACTAAGGAGAATAATAATGTTTAAGCCTCTTACCCTGCTGTCTGTATCTGCTCTGGCGCTCACAAGTTTTAATGCTGCTGCAAACTGTGACCCTGGTGAAATCGTGATTAAATTCAGTCATGTAACCAATACCGATAAGCACCCGAAAGGCATCGCCGCTTCTTTACTGGAAGAGCGAGTAAACACAGAAATGAATGGAAAAGCTTGTATGCAAGTTTTCCCTAACTCAACACTTTACGATGATAATAAGGTACTGGAAGCCCTGTTAAATGGTGATGTTCAAATGGCGGCGCCATCGCTGTCAAAATTTGAGAAGTTCACTAAGAAATACCGCATTTTTGACCTTCCTTTCCTATTTGAAGACGTAGAAGCCGTTGACCGTTTCCAAAACTCAGAATCTGGTGAAAAGCTGAAGAACGCGATGAAGCGTCGTGGCCTGCAAGGTCTTGCGTTTTGGCACAATGGCATGAAACAGATGTCGGCGAACAAACCTCTTATCAGCCCTGAAGATGCAAAAGGTTTGAAATTCCGTGTTCAAGCATCGGATGTATTGGTGGCTCAGTTTGAACAACTAGGCGCTAACCCACAGAAGATGTCTTTCAAAGAAGTGTACGGTGGCTTGCAAACTAAAGTTATCGATGGTCAAGAGAACACATGGTCAAACATCTACGGTAAGAAGTTCTTTGAAGTACAAGACGGCGTGACCGAAACTAATCACGGTATCTTGGATTACCTAGTTGTAACGTCAAACGACTTCTGGAAAGACCTACCTGAAGATGTACGCACACAGCTTGGCACTATCGTTCAAGAAGTGTCTGAGACGCGTAACGCAGAATCTTCAAAAGTTAACCTAGCGAACAAAAACAACATCATCGAAGCGGGTGGTGAGGTTCGTACACTTACGCCTGAACAGCGTGAAGCATGGGTAGCTGCACTTCAACCAGTATGGAAGAAGTTTGAAAAAGACATCGGTTCAGACCTTATCGATGCAGCGTTAGCTTCAAACCAATAACACCGCTAAGGGAGTGGCGAGTATTCGTCACTCCTTATTAAAACAATTATAAGCGGAGTCAATTATGGAAAAGCCTCAAATGGAACAACCAAATTCTAGCGAATCAGCACTGGAAACCTCTCTTTTTTCCAAAGTCGGAAGAGTTACGGATGTGATTGAAGAGTCACTAATCGCATTTTTCCTTGGCGCAATGACGCTACTTACTTTTGCCAACGTGGTATTTCGATACGCATTCAATGACAACATCTTATGGGCACTGGAACTGACCGTGTTCATGTTTGCTTGGATGGTGTTAGTGGGCGCATCTTATGGTGTTAAAAAACACTTCCACATTGGTGTTGATGTGATCATCAACCTTGCCCCAGAAAAGCTACGCAAAGTGTATGCGCTCATCGCCGTGACAAGCTGCCTAGCATTTTCAATCTTACTTCTTATCGGCTCTTGGAATTATTGGTACCCATTCGCGACCGATCGCGCATGGTACGAGACCGACGATATTCCAATGCCAGAGATGCTTCAGTTTCTTGCTGACTGGCTGAATGAAGGCGAGCGATACGAGAAACTGCCACGTTTTATTCCTTATATGGCGCTGCCGATTGGTATGGCAATGCTAACGTTCCGTTTTGCTCAAGTTGCTTACCAAGTCGTCACAGGCAAGCTTGACCGCATGATTGCAGGACACGAAGCCGAAGAAGAGCTGGATGCGTTGAAAGCAGACGTGCTAGCGGGCCCTGACGAAGATGCAACAGCGGTATTGAATTCGACTCCGCAGAACAAAGCGAATGAGTCGAGTACAAAATCTAACGGTAAGGAAGACTAATCATGGCAATGTTATTTCTATTTTTAATGGTAATTGCTTTCATGTTGGTCGGTGTACCAATTGCAATTTCCCTCGGTTTATCGAGCGTAATATTCTTATTGATGCACTCAGATGCGTCATTAGCTTCAGTCGCACAAACGCTGTTTAATGCATTTGCAGGCCACTACACACTCTTAGCGATTCCTTTCTTTATTTTGGCCTCTAGCTTCATGTCTACTGGTGGCGTGGCGAAACGTATTATCCGTTTTGCTATCGCGATGGTAGGTTGGTTCCGCGGCGGCTTGGCGATGGCGTCGGTTGTGGCATGTATGATGTTCGCAGCCCTTTCTGGTTCATCTCCTGCAACGGTAGTGGCGATCGGTAGTATCGTTATCGCAGGTATGATCAAAAACGGTTACTCAAAAGAGTTCGCGGCAGGGGTTATCTGTAACGCGGGTACTTTGGGTATCTTGATTCCGCCGTCCATCGTGATGGTGGTTTACGCGGCTGCGACCGATGTATCGGTAGGTCGTATGTTCTTAGGTGGCGTTATTCCTGGTTTGCTGGCGGGTGTGATGTTGATGATTGCTATCTACATCGCAGCACGTATTAAGAAGATTCCGGCACAGCCATTTGTGGGCTGGGGCGAGATGTTCGCAGCTGCGAAAGATGCGAGCTGGGGCTTGCTGCTGATTGTCATCATTCTAGGTGGTATCTACGGCGGCATCTTTACTCCGACAGAAGCGGCGGCAGTGGCTGCGGTGTATGCCTTCTTCATTGCCAACTTTATCTATAAAGATATGGGACCGTTTGCGGACAAGAACAACACCAAACCAGCGCTGGTCAAGGTGTTCCAAACGCTTTTCCATAAAGACACCAAAGACACGCTTTACGATGCAGGCAAGCTGACGATCATGCTGCTGTTTATCATTGCCAATGCTCTGATTCTTAAGCATGTACTGACCGAAGAACGCATTCCTCAAATGATCACTGAGTCTATGCTATCTGCAGGCTTAGGGCCGATCACCTTCTTGATTGTAGTGAACGTTTTACTCTTGATTGGTGGGCAGTTCATGGAGCCATCAGGCTTGCTGATCATTGTTGCTCCTTTGGTATTCCCAATCGCTATTGCACTCGGTATCGACCCAATCCACCTAGGTATCATGATGGTAGTGAACATGGAGATAGGGATGATAACGCCGCCTGTCGGGCTCAATTTGTTTGTGACCGCAGGTGTCGCGAAGATGTCGATGATGAACGTGGTAAAAGCCGCATTGCCGTGGGTTGGGGTGATGTTCTTATTCCTGATTATCGTCACTTACGTACCTTGGGTATCAACATGGTTACCAACCACCTTGATGGGACCAGAGATCATAACCAAGTAGCTATTTGAGTCATTCACTGACATGGAATTTAATCCATAAAAAATGAGGAGGTCGCTAGACCTCCTCATCTATATTTCTGCCACGATTTGAATGAGGCTTTATCTGCTCATACAAAGCGCGTTTTGCCTCTAATTCTGGCGTGTGTAGATCGACATGATTGTCAGCATAAAAAATACCATCTATCTCGAAAGTATCTGTAATCGATGGCACTTTTGTTTTCTCACCCATAACCACTTCCTTATTATATTTATTGCATAACATCCTGTTGTCGAAATAAGTATAGGTGATCTTGCTCCCAAATCTAATTTAGTTTGGTTCTACCTTATAAGATTCTTTCGTTAGCTGGTGCTTTTGCATCTTATCGTAGAGGGTTTTCCTCGGTAATTGCAGCCTCTCCATGGTCTCTTTTATACTGCCATTGCATTCAATAAGTGCCTGCTTCAACGTGTTTTTTTCAAAGTCAGATACCAATTCTGCCAAAGACAGTTCTTGAGTAGTTTCAGTGGCGCTGTCTGATAAGTGAGAAAGCTTACCTAAAAGTACAAAACGCTCTGCAGTATTACGTAATTCTCGAACATTTCCCGGCCAATCATGAGCCAAAAGTGCGTGCAGCTCCTTTTGTGGAAGGGCAGGGGCTGTCTTGCCATAACGCGCCGCAGCAACCAGTAAGAAGTGATGGAACAGGGCTGGGATGTCTTCTTGTCTGCTTCTTAACGGCGGCAAGTCTAAGGTCACAACGTTAAGTCGATAATAGAGATCTTGGCGGAAAGTGCCTTCTTCAGCGGCTTTCTTTAAGTCGACTTTAGTGGCCGCAATCACTCGAATGTCCAGAGGGACTAAACCATTAGATCCAACCCTTTCGATGACTCGCTCTTGCAAGACGCGCAACAGGCGAATTTGTGCTTGCATCGGCATGGACTCAATTTCATCTAAGAATAGAGTTCCGCCCTGAGCAAATTCAAATTTACCGACACGTTTGCTTTCTGCG
The DNA here is from genome assembly GCF_041469505.1 of Vibrio sp. 10N.286.49.E11. Lineage (NCBI taxonomy): Bacteria > Pseudomonadati > Pseudomonadota > Gammaproteobacteria > Vibrionales > Vibrionaceae > Vibrio > Vibrio sp. 10N.286.49.E11. The sequence continues at coordinate 32,913 of NZ_JBFRKQ010000036.1, read as the reverse complement.
CCAGTGAATGCCCCTTTCTCATGGCCATACAGTTCACTCTCAATCAGATTTTCAGGCACTGCGCCGCAGTTGACTGCGACGAAGTTTTGTTCTCGCCTGCTGCTTTGTTCATGCAGAGAACGTGCTACTAACTCTTTACCTGTACCTGTCTCGCCAAACAATAATATATCGGCATTGGTGTCGGCAATATGGGTGATGATGGAGCGCAGCTCAGTCATGGATTGCGTATCACCAATGATTCTAGGGCCGAGCGCTTGGCTGGCTTTGAGTGAACGTTTTAACTCAAGGTTCTCTAGTGTGAGCTGACGTTTTTCTATCGCTCGCTTAGTGGTTTCGATTAGGCGTTCATTAGCGAAAGGTTTTTCAATGAAGTCATAGGCGCCGTATTGGATGGCTTGAACGGCCATTGAAATATCGCCGTGACCAGTAATCATGATCACGGGGATCTCTTTGTCTTTGTGCATCACGGTGTTGAGCAGATCATGCCCGGATAGACCTGGTAGACAGATATCAGTGATGATCACGTGAGGTAAGCCGTTTTCTTGAATCGCGAGCAGAGCAGACTCCGCATCGGGAAAGAATTCGGCATCAATGTCGGCGAGCTCGAAGCTCTGTTCAATCGCCATTCTTAGATCGGATTCATCATCAATGAAATAGACGTGACACATAGTGATTCCTTTACTTCTTTGTATTCTGGTTATTGCTGAGTTTTTGTTTGCTGTTCATGTCCAACAAGGGGCAACTCTATGCTGATTCGAGCACCGTCTTGAGGGCTACTACCGGTAACGAGCTTGCCATTTATTCCGTTGATTATTTGTTGAGAAATCGATAGCCCAAGTCCAAGTCCGTTTTTCTTGGTGGTATGGAAGGGTTCAAAAAAGTTTCCGCTAGAAGGGGAGGTGAAGCCGGGGCCGTTATCATCGACATGAATTAGCAAGGTATTGGCTTGTTGATGGTCGGACTCTCTAATCTCTAACAGAATAGCTAATTGTTTGTCATCTTGTTGTTCCACCGCCTGAATCGCGTTGGTCAGCAGGTTAATGATCACCTGTTCCAGTTGAATGGCGTTGGCGAGCACGCAAGCATCAAAGGTCTCAGGGAGTTCGTTGACCTTAACTCGCTCGCTCTTGAGTTGTGGCTTCATCAGCTCTTTCGATGAATGTAAAACTGGGAGTATTTGTAAGGTGTGTAGCTCTTCCGCAGTAGATTTTTTGGCGAACGAGCGAAGCTGGTGGCTGATTTTCGCCATACGATCAGTGAGTGCAGAGATTCGCGATAGATTGTCATCGACACGATCGGTTTTTTCTTTGGCAAGAAACAATCGGCCGTTGTCGGCATAACTGCGAATCGCGGCAAGCGGGTTATTCAGTTCGTGACTGATGCTCGCTGACATCTGCCCTAGCACTGCTAGTTTGGCGGCTTGGATGAGCTCGTCTTGGGTTTGCCTCAGAACATGCTCGGTTTCGATACGGTGTTTGATCTCAACATGTAACTCCGATGTACGTTTAAGCACTTGAAATTCGAGTTTTTGCTTGGCTTCGGATTGCAGCCTGTCTATCTGTGCTCGTCTTTGTTGTCTATGGTGGTTGAGCTGCATTGTTAGATAAATAATCGCAAAGATTAGGCTCAAAACCACAAGGTAAGCAACCAAGTCCCACCAAACTAAGTGGGTTGGAGAAAATACCCGTATGGTGAGTCTTGGTTCGGCTAGGAAACGCGAAGAACTAAAGAACTGCTCTTGGACGAGTTTGTGTGGCGACTCAATACGACTGGTGGCACTGTCTAAATCGCCGGAGAAGTGCAGGCTTTCTATTTTTGTATCGAGATACTGCCTGCTTTCTTGAATTCGAGTGTGTTGTACTTCGCTTAGCGGCTGAAGGCTTTTGAACAGCCACTCAGGGTTACTCGACATAAATACAATTTGATCTTTATCGTCAGCAACAAAAAAACTCTGTTTGCCTTTCCAACTTGCTTCAATCAGCGATAAATCCATCTTTACGACAATGACGCCAATAATCTCGGCGGCATAGGAGACGGGGTAAGAATAATAATAGCCTCGCTTTCCAGAGGTTGAACCTAGCGCAAAATATTGATTTTCATTGCCAATAATCGCTTCTTGAAAGTAGGGGCGGAAAGCAAAGTTACGACGAATAAAAGAACGCGGTTGATTCCAGTTACTGGCTGCAATGGTGGTGCCGATACTGTCTAGTAGGTAGGTGTCGGATGCTTGAATCACCGAGTTTACGTGCTCTAGATAACGATTAGTGAGTTCGATTTGCGCAGAGTTACTTGGAGAGTGCAGGGCATCGACCAGCTCTTTGTCTTTTGAAAGCAGCTCGGGAATGTGCGCGAACTTATCCAATTGGCTTGAAATATGAACAGAAAAGCGGTCCAGCTTAGATTGATGATCATTTAACAAACTTTCATTGCTCGTGCTCCACACCCAATGACCGCCAAACACCATCAGTAAACTGTATGTGACCATTAACAGTATTGGGATTTTAAAAGCTTGAAACATGAAGGCTCTCCGCTGATTTCTTTGGTAAACAATCAAGCCTGTCTTCTCTCGTTTATGGTAGCAAATAGCGGTAGTTTTTGCTGAAAGCAGAGAGTGAACAGATGGATGTAGGTTAAGGGTTTGTAACGGGGATTGTTGAAAAAGTTATCGACTCTGAGGGGTAAAACAAGAGCAAGATCTCTTTTTAAGGTTTTTAGCAAAAAAAGCCCTCGATTCCCTTGAAAAAGTCGCTATTGTCCCCATTTCTGTTGTGCTAAGTGATGATTTGATCGTTTTTGTATCACTTAGTTGGACGAATTTAGAGCATTCATCATCATGCAGAGGTGAACGGCTCGACAGAGATTAAACAGATCGCTAGAATGTCGCGTCTAAAATTTCTGTCCTGAGGCTAATCGGAGATACCTTTCTTGTTTCTGAAAACAAGCTTTATTGCGTTTTAATCGACGTGTGAAGAACGAAGATATCGCTGATTAGTCTGGTGTTTGGTTGAATAATCAATTCAGACATCAATGCTCGATTTTAAATTAGGTGTTCGGATAGAGCACTACACAAGGATGCAGCCAACAACGTCTGCTTTTGAATTAAAGCTAAGTTACGGCTCATATGCTCAGATTACTGAGCCAGTTTTGAGGTTTATATAATGCAAGTTACTGTTGAAACGCTAGAAGGCCTAGAGCGCCGTCTTAATATTACTGTTCCTGCTGCTAACATCGAAGATGCAGTTACAGCTGAACTACGCAACATCGCGAAAAACCGTCGTTTCGATGGTTTCCGTAAAGGCAAAGTGCCAATGAAGATGGTTGCTAAAATGTACGGCAAAGCAGTACGTCAAGACGTGATGGGCGAAGTAATGCAACGTCACTTCATCGAAGCGATCGTTAAAGAGAAAATCAACCCAGCTGGCGCACCTACTTTCGCACCAGTTGAAAACAACGAAGGCGCTGACCTAGTATTCAACGCAACTTTTGAAGTTTACCCAGAAGTTGAGCTGAAAGGTCTAGAAAACATCACTGTTGAGAAACCAGCAGTAGAAGTTAAAGAAGCTGACGTTGAAGAGATGATCGAAACTCTACGTAAGCAACAAGCAACTTGGACTGAAGTTGAAGCTGCTGCTGACGCTGGTTCTCGTGCAACTATCGACTTCGTTGGTTCTATCGACGGTGAAGAGTTTGAAGGCGGCAAAGCTGAGAACTTCCCACTAGAGATGGGCGCTGGTCGCATGATCCCTGGCTTCGAAGACGGTATCGTTGGTAAAACAGCAGGTATGGAATTCGAAATCGACGTAAACTTCCCAGAAGATTACCACGCTGAAAACCTAAAAGGTAAAGCAGCTAAGTTCTCTATCAAGCTGAACAAAGTTGAAGCTCGTGAACTTCCAGAACTAAACGAAGAATTCGTTGCTAAGTTCGGCGCAACTGACGGCGTTGAAGGTCTTAAAGCTGAAGTTCGTAAGAACATGGAGCGTGAGCTTAAGCAAGCTGTTAAGAACCGCATCAAAGAGCAAGCTATCGACGGTCTAGTTAACGAAAACAACATCGACGTACCTTCTGCTCTAATCGATCAAGAGATCGGTGTTCTACGTCAACAAGCTGCTCAACGTTTCGGTGGCAACACTGAAGCTGCTGACCAACTTCCACGTGAGCTGTTCGAAGAGCAAGCTAAACGTCGCGTAGTTGTAGGTCTTCTTCTTGGTGAAGTAATCAAGACTGAAGAGCTAAAAGCTGACGACGAGAAAGTTAAAGCTATCATCGAAGAGATGGCTACAGCATACGAAGATCCAACAGAAGTTATTGCTTACTACGAGCAAAACGAGCAAATGATGAACAACATGCGCAATGTTGCTCTAGAAGAGCAAGCTATTGATGCAATCATCGCTAAAGCTCAAGTTTCTGATAAAGAAGTTAGCTTCAACGAGCTAATGAATCAGCAACCTGCTTAATATAGTAATATCTGACGTAGAAGGTTGACGTACGGTCAACAATTCTGCTAACAATGGTCCGTATGATTTAATCATTCGGGCCATTTATTTTAGGGACATAAGAATATGAGCTACCAAGAAAAAAATACAATGCCATCGATTATGGACGCACTAGTTCCTATGGTGGTTGAACAGACTTCCCGTGGTGAACGTTCTTACGATATTTATTCTCGTCTATTAAAAGAACGTATCATTTTCTTAACAGGTCAAGTGGAAGACCACATGGCAAATCTTGTCGTGGCTCAACTGCTTTTCTTGGAATCAGAAAACCCAGACAAAGATATCTATCTTTACATCAACTCACCTGGCGGTAGCGTAACAGCAGGCATGTCTATCTACGACACAATGCAGTTCATCAAGCCAAACGTGAGCACAGTATGTATGGGTCAAGCTTGCTCTATGGGTGCATTCTTACTAGCGGGTGGTACTCCTGGTAAGCGTCACGTGCTTCCAAACTCACGTGTAATGATTCACCAGCCACTTGGCGGCTTCCAAGGCCAAGCGTCTGATATTCAAATTCACGCGCAAGAGATCCTAACGATCAAACAAAAGCTAAACAAACTATTGGCAGAGCACACTGGTCAGCCTCTAGAAGTTGTTGAGCGCGATACAGATCGTGATAACTTCATGTCTGCTGATCAAGCAGTAGAATACGGCTTGGTGGATTCAGTTCTTAATCACCGCGGTCAATAATTGCAGGGCAATTGTTTAACGCAAAGTGATTCAAATTGATATACACTCAAGCATAGAGAGTTAAGGCTAAGAGGTTAGCGAATGACAGATAAAAGCAAAGAGGGTGGTAGCGGTAAACTGCTTTACTGCTCTTTCTGTGGCAAAAGCCAACACGAAGTTCGCAAGTTAATCGCAGGTCCTTCTGTTTACATTTGTGATGAATGTGTCGATCTTTGTAACGACATTATTCGTGAAGAAATTAAAGATGTTCTTCCTAAGAAAGAATCGGAATCGCTGCCAACGCCGCGTGAGATTCGTGAGCATCTTGACGACTATGTAATCGGTCAAGAATACGCGAAGAAAGTGCTAGCAGTTGCAGTTTATAACCACTACAAGCGTTTACGTAATGGTGATACGACAGCTGAAGGCGTAGAGCTAGGTAAGAGTAACATTCTTCTTATCGGTCCTACTGGTAGTGGTAAAACACTACTGGCTGAAACATTGGCTCGTTTCCTAGACGTTCCTTTCACAATGGCAGACGCAACAACACTAACCGAAGCGGGTTACGTGGGCGAAGATGTTGAAAACATCATCCAGAAGTTGCTTCAGAAATGTGATTACGACGTAGCGAAAGCGGAACGCGGCATTGTTTACATCGATGAAATCGACAAGATTTCTCGTAAAGCTGAAAACCCATCAATCACGCGTGACGTGTCTGGTGAAGGTGTACAGCAAGCTCTACTAAAACTTGTTGAAGGTACAGTAGCTTCAGTTCCACCTCAAGGTGGTCGTAAGCATCCACAGCAAGAGTTCTTGCAAGTGGACACGTCTAAGATCTTATTTATCTGTGGTGGTGCGTTTGCAGGCCTAGATAAAGTGATTGAACAGCGTGTAGAAACAGGTTCAGGTATCGGCTTTGGCGCAGAAGTGCGTTCAAAAGATGAAACCAAAACTATCGGTGAATTGTTCACTCAAGTAGAACCTGAAGATCTAGTGAAATATGGTCTGATTCCAGAATTCATTGGTCGTCTACCTGTGACAACAACACTGACAGAGCTTGATGAAGAAGCGCTAATCCAAATCCTATGTGAGCCAAAGAATGCACTTACAAAACAGTACGCAGCATTATTTGAGCTTGAGGATACAGAGTTAGAATTCCGTGAAGATGCTTTACGTGCCATTGCTAAGAAAGCAATGAACCGTAAAACAGGTGCTCGTGGTCTACGTTCTATCTTGGAGGGTGTTCTACTAGAAACTATGTACGAACTGCCATCTTCAACTGATGTAAGCAAGGTTGTGATTGATGAGTCGGTAATTAATGGTGAGTCAGAACCACTATTAATTTACAGCAACTCAGATAACCAAGCAGCTGTTGCAGAGTAGGTCTTTTTTAGACAAGTCACTCAAATTGAAAAAGGAGGTAAGCAATTACCTCCTTTTTTTTATTCTTCCATTGAATCCAGTCGTTTAAGCCCCATATACTGCTTTATAAGTTAAAGCGGAAGAGAGAAATATATGAACTTGGAACGTTCCGAGCGTATCGAAATCCCCGTGCTACCTCTACGTGATGTAGTGGTTTACCCACACATGGTTATTCCATTGTTTGTTGGTCGTGAAAAATCGATTACTTGCCTTGAATCGGCAATGGAAGCTAACAAACAAGTACTACTTGTAGCGCAGAAAGAAGCGGACACTGATGAGCCTTCAATTGACGACCTATTTAAAGTAGGAACTGTCGCTACCATTCTTCAGTTACTAAAGCTCCCTGATGGTACTGTTAAAGTGCTTGTCGAAGGTCAGCAGCGTGCAAAAATTCACCAATTCAAAGAAAGTGAGTTTTTCTTAGCGGACGCAGAATACGTTGTAACCTCAGAACTTGACGAAAAAGAACAAGAAGTGGTTGTTCGCAGCGCGATCAATCAATTCGAAGGCTTTATTAAGCTGAACAAAAAGATTCCACCAGAAGTTCTAACATCTCTGAACGGTATTGATGAGGCAGCTCGCCTTGCTGATACGATTGCTGCACACATGCCACTTAAACTGGTAGACAAGCAGCACGTTCTAGAAATCTTAGATGTGACTGAACGTCTGGAATTCTTGATGGGCCAAATGGAGTCAGAAATTGACATCTTGCAAGTTGAAAAACGCATTCGTGGCCGCGTTAAGAAGCAAATGGAAAAATCTCAGCGTGAGTACTACCTGAATGAGCAAATGAAAGCGATTCAGAAAGAACTTGGCGAGATGGACGACGCTCCTGATGAATTCGAGACTCTGAAGAAGAAGATCGAAGACTCTAAGATGCCTCAAGAAGCTCGTGAAAAAACCGAGCAAGAACTGCAAAAACTGAAAATGATGTCGCCAATGTCTGCTGAAGCAACAGTAGTACGTAGCTACATTGATTGGATGGTGGGCGTTCCTTGGGCTAAGCGTTCAAAAGTGAAAAAGAATCTAGCGAAAGCGGAAGAGATCTTAAACGAAGACCACTACGGCTTAGAGCGTGTTAAAGAACGTATTCTTGAATACTTGGCAGTACAAAACCGTATCAACAAGCTAAAAGGCCCAATCCTTTGTCTTGTTGGTCCTCCTGGTGTAGGTAAAACCTCGCTAGGTCGTTCGATTGCTGCGGCAACGGGTCGTAAGTACACGCGTATGGCACTTGGTGGCGTTCGTGATGAAGCTGAGATTCGTGGTCACCGTCGTACGTACATCGGTTCACTTCCGGGTAAACTGATCCAGAAGATGTCTAAAGTTGGTGTTAAGAACCCACTGTTCCTATTAGATGAGATCGATAAGATGTCTTCTGATATGCGTGGCGACCCATCTTCAGCACTTCTAGAAGTTCTAGATCCAGAACAAAACAACGCATTTAACGATCACTACCTAGAAGTAGATTACGATCTGTCAGATGTTATGTTCGTGGCAACATCGAACTCGATGGACATTCCTGGGCCTCTACTGGACCGTATGGAAGTGATTCGTCTATCTGGTTACACAGAAGATGAGAAGCTGAACATTGCTAAGAGCCATTTACTGGACAAGCAAGTTCAACGCAACGGTCTTAAGCCTCATGAAATTGAGATTGAAGACTCTGCAATCATCGGCATCATTCGTTACTACACGCGTGAAGCGGGTGTACGTAGCCTAGAGCGTGAAATCTCAAAGATCTGTCGTAAAGCAGTGAAGAACATCTTGCTAGACAGCGATCTTAAGTCTGTAACGGTTAACATTGATAACCTGAAAGAGTACTTAGGTGTTCAACGCCACGACTTCGGTAAAGCGGATGAAAGCAACCGTATCGGTCAAGTAACAGGCCTAGCGTGGACTCAAGTGGGTGGTGATCTACTGACTATCGAGACCGAAGCAATGCCGGGCAAAGGTAAGCTAACGCAAACTGGCTCACTTGGCGACGTGATGAAAGAGTCGATTCAAGCGGCAATGACAGTGGTTCGTTCTCGTGCTGAAAAACTGGGTATCAACTCAGATTTCTACGAAAAACGTGACATTCACGTTCACGTACCAGAAGGTGCTACACCGAAAGATGGCCCGAGTGCGGGTATCGCAATGTGTACTGCACTTGTCTCTAGCTTGACGGGTAACCCGGTTAAAGCAGAGGTCGGTATGACAGGTGAAATTACCCTTCGTGGTGAAGTTTTACCTATCGGTGGCTTGAAAGAAAAACTGCTTGCTGCACACCGTGGCGGCATCAAAACTGTACTGATCCCTAAAGACAATGAGCGTGATTTGGAAGAGATTCCAGACAACGTAATCGCTGACTTGAAGGTGATCCCGGTTCAGTGGATTGATGAAGTACTCAAAGTCGCGCTAGAACGAGATCCGTCAGGGGTCGAGTTTGACGTGAAAAAATAGTGATGCATAGCAAAAATAAGTAAAGAATTACGCTGATAGGCCCGAAAAGGCTTGTCAGCGTTTTTTTTGGACGCTAAGTTATTGATCAAAGCGGCAGCCCTTTTGCAATAAGGCTTGCGGCTAAATTAAAACCAAAATGGAACGTACAGTCATCAGAAGTAGTCACAGATGACACATAGGGGAAAAACAGTGAATAAAACACAACTAGTAGAATCAATCGCAGAAAACGCAGACATCTCTAAAGCTTCAGCTGGCCGCGCTCTAGACGCATTCATCGAAGCAGTTGGCACAACGCTACAATCTGGTGACCAAGTTGCACTTGTTGGCTTTGGTACTTTCAGTGTTCGTACTCGTGCTGCTCGTACAGGTCGTAACCCAAAAACTGGTGAAGAGATCCAAATCGCAGAAGCTAAAGTACCTGGCTTCAAAGCGGGTAAAGCACTTAAAGACGCATGTAACTAATTTTCACTGCTGAAACCTCCATTTAAGAGGGGAAGGCAGTAAAATGCGTTTACTGTTTGAAAAATGATGTTTCATTCTTAAACAGTATGTGTACAAAGCACATTGAACTTATTTAAATTATGCGCATCCTACTGATGCGCATTTCTTTTTCTGATAATATCGCGTGAATAGATTTTTATTTTGAAGCCAATGCTTCATATCCGGAGAGCACTTAAATTATGATGGATCGATTACGCGAAGGCGTGAATAGCATCGCGGTAAAAATTATCCTTGGGTTGATTATCCTGTCATTCGTATTCGCAGGTGTAGGCAGCTACATCACCGGTGGCGGTAACAACGCAGCAGCTAAAGTTGGCAACACAGAAATTGCTCGTGGTGAGTTCGAACAGGCTTACCAAAACGAACGTAATCGTATGCAGTCTCAACTTGGCGATTACTTCGCGCAAATGCTTGCAGACCCTGCTTACGTAGAGTCTTTCCGTAAATCAGTACTTGATCGCATGATCAATGACGTACTGCTTGAGCAGCAAGCTGAGTCTCTAGGCCTACGAATCAGTGATTCTCAAATCCGCACCATGATTCTAGAAATGCCTCAGTTCCAAACGGCGGGTCAATTCGACCAAGAAGTTTACCAATCGGCACTACGTCGTGCAGGTTTCAGCGCAGAGAGCTTCGCTGAATACATGCGTCGTGACCTTATGCGCAACCAGCTTGTGACTGCACTTCAAGGCAGTGAATTCGTTCTTCAGGGCGAAATCGATACTCAGAGCAAGCTTATCGCACAAACTCGTGACATTCGCACAGTGACACTGTCTGTTGCTGACCTTGCAAAAGACATCGAGTTAACTGACGAGCAAATCGAACAGTACTACCAAGAGAACCCAACAGCTTACACTCGTCCAGAACAAGCTAAGGTATCTTACATTGAGCTTTCTGCTGAAGCGCTTAAGTCTCAGCTTGAAGTAAGCGATGAAGAAGCACAGAAATACTACCAAGAGCACCTAGACAAGTACTCAACGGAAGAGCAACGTAAAGTTAGCCACATCCTAGTTCAAGGCGATGACGAAGCGAAAGCTCAGGCAATCCTAGACGAGCTAAATGCAGGCGCTGATTTTGCTACGCTAGCGGAAGAGAAATCTGACGACTTCGGTAGTGCAGACGTTGGCGGTGACCTAGGTTGGATTGAGCGCGATGTTATGGACCCTGCATTCGAAGACGCGGCTTTCGCTCTTGAGAATATTGGCGATACTACTGGCCTAGTTAAATCTGATTTCGGCTACCACATCATCAAGCTAGACGAACTAAAAGCGTCTCAAGCTCAGCCTTACACTGAAGTAGCGGCAGAGATTAAGACAGAGCTTCTAGACCAACACGCAGTTGATCAGTTCTACGAGCAACAAACTGAGCTAGAAAAAGTAGCGTTTGAATTCCCAGATTCTCTAGATGATTCTGCAGAAGCTATCAACGCGAAGATCACAACGACAGATTTCATCTCTCAAGTTGACGCTCCAGAAGTTCTGATGACGCCTGCAGTTATGCAAGCTATCTTGAGCCCTGAAGTGAAAGAAGACGGTCTAAACTCGGAAGTTATCGAAGTTGCACCTGAGCACGTAATTGTTGTTCGTGTAGAAGAGACTCGTGATGAGACAGTTCTTCCTCTAGCTGAAGTGAAAGATCAAGTTGTCGCTGCATTGTCTGCTGTACAAGCAGAGCAGCAAGCGGTTGAGCTAGGTGTTTCTCTAGTGAACGAACTTGAGCAAGGCAATGAAGCAGTACTAGCGGACAACAACCTTGAGTTCACTGAACTTGAAACGATTGACCGTAACTCGCCATTAGCGGCATCTGTATTCGCTCTAGCGAAACCAGAAGCAGGTCAAGCTGTGTTCGGTCAATCTAAAGACCAAGACGGTAATATCGTTGTTGTTGAGCTTTCTAAAGTAACGGCTGAGATCAACCCAGCCTACAGCACTCAAATTGGTGCACAGTTGGAGCGAGTTGGTAACCAGCAAGACCTGACTAACGTATTAAACGTACTTCGTAAAAACGCAGACGTTGAATACTACGTAGTGGGTCAAGGTCAGTAAGCGTTTGATTACCTCAGTAGCAAGCTCAAGTTAGAGCTTACTACTGAAATCAATACGTGATTGTTAGGCTTTAATTCAGATTTGTGAGCCAACAAACAAGCTGATGAAAATAAGATGTATAACGAAGCGGGTCACTTAGGTGATCCGCTTTATTTTTATCTGGTGATTGTGTTATCTAGCGCGGCAAATGCATAAGTTACGTTTTTTGAACAAAGGAACTATTTATGCGCACGATATATTCAACACTAATTCTTTCATTTCTGATGCTCTTAAGCCCTGCCGTGTTTGCAGACAGCCCAACCAAGGCTGAGCTTTACGAAGGCATTGAGATTACGGTCAACATCAATACCGCGACGGCAGAAGAACTTTCAGCACTATTGGTTGGCGTGGGTGACAAGAAAGCCAAAGAAATCGTCGATTACAGAGATCAGAACGGGGCATTTACTACTGCTGATGATTTGGTGAGTGTCAAAGGGATAGGTGAAGCGACGGTTGAAAAGAACCGCGAAAGAATTCAACTTTGATCCGTTTTTCTACTTGTTAGAAATGAAGCGATAGATATGAAGCCTCCGGCCAATGCACCTGCTAGGTGGGCTTCAATCGCGATACGAGCATTAATCAGTTCACCAGTCGTGCTAGAAGGGCCAATAAGCTGCTCCCAAGCGATTTTAGCGACTAATCCGAATACTAACAGCCAACTAGACTTCCTGCCGTTTAAAGCCTCTCTGAGCGCGAATAAGCCAAACAACCCATGCAAAGTGCCCGATAGGCCAACGTAGATCTGAATACTTGAAAACAACAGAGCGACGCCAGTCACTAAACTGATCACAAGCAAAGCAACAACAAGCTGTTTTTTACTCGGTTGAAACAGGTAGCTGATGATCCACAAGCCTGCTAGATTCATCAGAAGATGCGAGTAGTTGGTATGTGAAAAGTTTCCTGTTAGGATTCGCCACCATTGCCCATCGGCAATCGCATTGCTATCCCAAACGACCCAAGCTTGTATTGGCTCAAATTGGAATAAGACGCATAAAAGTGAAATGAAAATTAAAACAGGGTACACATTAAATCCATGTCTCGTTATTGCCCCCAATGCAGCAAGGCTTTGAAAGCTTGTATTTGTCAGTGGGTTACACCACTCGAATCGAATGTTGAGCTTATCATTCTTCAGCACCCATCAGAAGAGCATCGTCCGATGGGAACAGCGCGTATTCTCTCGTTATCTCTTAATAACAGCGTGACGTTTGTTGGCGAAGACTTTTCAGACAACGAACAACTCAACGCATTGTTGTGCGATGAACAGTATCAACATGTGATTTTATACCCAAGCGAAAACTCTGTTTCAGTTGAGTCGGCGACATCTCCCAATAAGAAGCTGCGTGTGATTTTATTGGATGGCACGTGGAAGAAAGCATTCAAGATGTGGCAAGTATCGAGTAACTTGCATGCGTTGAACACGGTTCATTTACCGAAAGATCTCAAGGGTAATTACCGAATTCGCAAAGCACCCAGTGAAAATAGCCTTTCAACCGTTGAAGCTGGCTATCATTTACTTAGCTTGTTAGAGCGTGATGGCGACTTTAGCCCTTTGCTAACGGCATTTGACCAAATGATTCAGTTTCAAATCAATCAAATGCCGCCGGGCGTGTTTGAGAAAAACTACTTAGATTAAGCCGTTTTAGTAAAGTGAGTCAGGAATTAAAACTCGGTATGAGCTGAGAACAGTTGCTGATGCATTTTCTGCGCAAGATCATCAGTCATCGATGAAATGTAATCGGCTATCACGCGCATTTTTCGAGACTCATCTTGATGTTGTAGCCATTGCTTCTTGATGGGCAGTGGCAGCAAGCGTTCAGGATCTGCGCTGAATGCTTCAAACATATCCATGATGATCTGTTGACCTTTGTATTCGATGACCTGAACCTGTGGCACTTGAATAACGAACTCGCTGACAAAGTGTTTCAGCTTATCGAGTGTGCCGTCCATGCTCGGCTCGAGCACCGCATTGTAAGCCAACAGTACATTCTCAAAGTTAGCCTCCACTCGCTTAATCGAGATACTGGTCAACAGTGCGTTGACTATCCCACCAATCGCATCCTTTCGACGATACTGTTCACCAGAGAAAAGCATCTCTGTAATTGAATCTAGGTGTTCACAAATCCATGGGTCGGCCATCTCTTTCAGTTGAGGGTAAGCCGATTCGACCCACTGAGCTTTGGTCACAGAGCCAAGCACAATCGCATCTTCTAAATCGTGCACGCCATACGCGATGTCGTCAGCAAGTTCCATGATCGAACAATCCAGTGACTTATATTTGGTCTTGTTGTGCTCAAGTGGCTCGGTATGCGTTTTTCTTTTCTGTTTTAGGAGCTGTTGGTCGCTGCTTGAAAGCGGTTCAAGCACCCAGTTAAACAACTCTTCATCATGATCGTAGATGCCTTTTGCTGGCATCCAATCTTTAGCTCGGAGTTGTCGTTGATGCTTAACGGGTTCAGACTGCAATTTAGCTTGAACCTCACTCAGCAGAGAAGGGTACTTAATTAGACCTAACAAAGTGCGTCGAGATAGGTTCATCCCGTGATGTTCAGTGTAAGGTTCTAGCTGTGTGACTATGCGAAACGTTTGAGCGTTGCCCTCAAAGCCGCCGTGGTCGCGCATCATGTAGTTGAGTGCGACTTCGCCGCCATGTCCATAGGGTGGATGACCGATGTCGTGAGCCAAACACAGTGAATCAATCAAACTGTCTGAGGGTAATAGGTCTCGAAATTCGGGCTGCTTTTTCTTCAGTTGAGCGACGATACCGGTGCCAAGCTGAGCGGCCTCAAGAGAGTGGGTAAGGCGCGTTCGGTGAAAGTCGTTGACCGTGGTGCCATGGATCTGGGTTTTCGCTTGTAAGCGACGGAAAGCAGCAGAGTGAAGCACGCGCGCACGGTCACGCTGATACGGGCTGCGGTGGTCATCCCGTCTTATTTTATGTTCATCGTCATTTCGATGCTGCCATTCTTGTTCGAGTACAAAGGGTGGTTCGAGTTGAGAATTCAAAATAGCACCTATCAAATTGATTTTATTTAGCTAATTAAAAACAACTTATACCCAGCTAGCTTATCTCGTCTAGTGATAATTCAAAGCTCGGTGCGAATGTGGTGAGAAAGTAGTCCATTTCTGGGCTTTTGCGTTGTTCGAGTGTCTCTTCCAATCGGCGCTTGGCTTGCTCGTATTCATGATTGCCCGCACTGAGCTCTTCCAAGCATTTCAGGTACGCACAGATAGTATCTGCCTGCTTGACGATGCTTTGCTCTTCTTTACTCGCAGTACCAGATATTAAGAAGGGGGCGAAGTCGTCTCTGAACTCTTCTGGCAACATCGAAAGCAGTCTTTGTTCTGCCGCGGCTTCTATCTTCTTATACTCTTGTGCAATATCCGGGTTGTAGTATTTAACTGGCGTTGGCAAATCACCCGTCAGTACCTCACTGGTGTCGTGGTACATGCCAAGCAGAGCAATGTGCTCGGGGTTAAGCTGACCATCAAACTTCTTGTTTTTGATCAGTGCCAAGGCGTGTGCCACGAAAGCAACCTGTAGGCTATGTTCTGAAATGTTCTCGCTTGATACCGAACGCATCAGGGGCCAGCGTTGAATTAGCTTCATGCGTGCGAGATGGGCAAAGAAATGGCTCTGTTTCATAAATGTCCTTATAGTACCAATCGTAGTAAATAACTGGTCATCCTAGCTTGTTAAAAAACTCGATAACTATGTTAGAATTTTTGATTGTAGAATAACTACTTATCGAAGCTGCTTGTCGAAAATAGCTGCCTTGTTCTCAAGCTTTTTCCCTACGCTATTTCTGAACACTTACTTACTGTGATTGGTATAAACAATGCTCCACTCGTATCTTATGTTAACTCAAACCGTACGAGACAGCGGATACAAAAAAGGCTCCTAAACAGGAGCCTTTTAAGCATAGAAGTGAATGAATACAAGTTAAAGTCTTTTAAAACAGCAAATTGTAGCCATCTTTCTTTGTGCTCATTAACCTTCGATGAGGTCGTCTTGGCTGTAAGTCTGTAAGAAGCGCTCTAAACGACCAATTGCGATTTCTAGATCTTCGATGTGCGGCAGAGTCACGATACGGAAGTGATCCGGTTTCGGCCAATTGAAGCCCGTACCTTGAACCAATAGCACCTTCTCTTGCTTAAGGAAGTCGAGTACAAACTTCTGATCGTCTTTGATGTTGTACATGTTGGTGTCGATTTTAGGGAACAGGTACATTGCACCTTTCGGTTTCACACAAGAAACGCCAGGGATCTTGTTGATCAGTTCCCATGCACGGTCACGCTGTTCAAGCAGTCGACCGCCTGGAAGAATCAGCTCATTGATACTCTGATAGCCACCGAGTGCGGTTTGGATAGCGTGTTGCATCGGAACGTTGGCACACAAACGCATTGAGGCCAGCATTTCTAGCCCTTCTACATAGCCTTTCGCTAGGTGTTTAGGGCCTGTTAAGAACATCCAACCACCACGGAAACCACATACACGGTAAGCTTTAGATAGGCCGTTGAACGTGACCATTAATACGTCTTCAGCAAGCGTTGCCACTGAAGTGTGTACCGCACCGTCGTAAAGTACTTTGTCGTAGATTTCATCGGCGAAGATGATCAAACCGTGCTCACGAGCAATCTCAACCACTTGTAATAGGAAATCACGGCTGTATACCGCGCCTGTTGGGTTGTTCGGGTTGATAAGAACGATGCCGCGCGTCTTTGGTGAGATCTTCGCGCGCATGTCGTCTAAATCTGGATACCAATCAGCATCTTCATCACACATGTAGTGAACCGGTGTACCACCAGAAAGCGCAACAGACGCTGTCCATAGTGGGTAATCCGGAGCGGGAACTAAGATTTCATCACCATTATCCAGTAGCGCTTGCATAGACATAACGATAAGCTCTGATGCGCCGTTACCAATGTAAACGTCTTCTACATCAAGGTTACGTAGGCCTTTTTTCTGGTAGTGCTGAACAACCGCTTTGCGGGCTGAATAGATGCCTTTTGAGTCGCAGTAACCTTGAGATGTCGGTAGGTTACGGATTACGTCAACAAGGATTTCATCAGGGGCGTCAAAACCAAATGGGGCGGGGTTACCAATATTAAGCTTCAGTATTTTATGCCCTTCTTCTTCCATGCGCTTAGCATGTTTGAGTACAGGCCCCCTGATTTCGTAGCATACGCTGTTGAGTTTTGACGACATCCCGATATTTTGCATTGCCGATTTCCTGAAATTAATTTAAATACTTTATTAAAGTACCGCAAAATGGCGTTTGATAGAATAAAAATCTGATGAATGTCGCATTTCAGTATCACGTTTAGCCTTTTTGTTGTCACTCTTTTCTAAATTTTAATTAATCGCTTTCTTGGTTATTGGCTAAGATGAATAAAGGGGCGGGATCGCTTAAAATCACAGGAATGTTGAAAAGATATAGTACATTCTTGATCTAAGTGGGTACTGCCCATAAAGTATCAAACTAATATAATAATAATTTAGATGTGAACGAGGTCGATTTGTCACATTTCCAGCAAACTATCTCCGCTTTGATTGAGCGAGTACAAAATGCCCAAGCAAGCGAAGTTCGTTGTGTTGAAGTTCTAACGCAAAAACCATCGTTTGCATTTATAGAATGGCTTCATGCTCAACCGCTCTTTCCTAAGTTCTACTGGCAGTCACGCGACACTCGTGAAGAGGTTGTTGCGCTCGGACAGTTACATACGTTTTCAGATCCTGCACCCGCGTACGCTATTCTTGGTGAAGACCAACGAATCTGGGGTGGACGCTCGTTTGATGGGCACACCGCAAAGAACCGTCGCTGCATGGAGTCGTTTTTCTTCCTTCCTCAGGTTGAATTGATCCGCTTTGACAATACTTGGTCGCTGGCGGTTAATTTGTCCCCTGATCGCGTTTCTTCTATTAATGCTTTGAATAAGCTTTCTGTAGAAGCCGCGATATTGGCGCCTTTGTCTGCCCATATTGAACAGATCAATCACGTTCCAGAAAGAGAGCAGTGGGGCAACCTTGTCGATAAAGTGCTGCAAGGCATTAGCGATGAAGAGTACAAAAAAGTCGTTTTAGCACGTAAAACCACACTGCAACTCGATGCGCCTATCTGCGCAGCTCAATTACTTAAAGCCAGCTATCTGCAAAATCACCACAGTTTCCACTTTATGTTGGTGCTGGATTCTAAACACAGTTTCATTGGCTCGACACCAGAGCGCTTATATAGCCGACATGGTATGGAGCTTGATACCGAGGCGCTTGCTGGAACCATTGGTCGCGGAGAGAACGCTACTGAGGATATGGAACTGGCCAACTGGCTTTCTCAAGACAGCAAAAACCTCAATGAGAACCAGTATGTGGTCGACGACATCATTGAGCGTCTCACTCCTCATTCTCAAACGGTCCATGTTGAAAAGGATGCGCGTCTAGTGCGCTTGCGTAAGGTGCAGCATTTGAAGCGCAATATCCATGCTCAGCTCAACAATGGCGTTAATGGTGTGCAGTTGCTTGCTGCCTTACAGCCAACTGCTGCGGTGGCGGGTTTACCTCGTAAAGAGGCGATGGATTTCATTCTTGAACACGAACCGTTTGCACGAGGTTGGTATGCAGGCTCTGTAGGCTATATCAGTCATCAGCGAGCGGAATTCTGCGTGGCGATTCGAAGCGCCTTGATTGTAAACGATCAAGTACAACTGTTTGCTGGCGCGGGGATCGTGCCGGGATCGGTTGCCGAACATGAATGGCAAGAGCTGAACAAGAAGATGTCTACTCTGCTTAGCTTAATTTCAGATCACCCTCCATTGGGTGTCGCGTCATGAATCACGACCAAGCCGTATTAAATAGAGTTTGGTGTCACACGTTACTTGAAGAGCTTGCACGCAATGGCGTTGAACATGTTTGTGTTGCTCCGGGCTCTCGCTCAACGCCGCTAACTCTCGAAGCTGAAGCCAACTCCAAGTTAACCTTACACACGCACTTTGATGAGCGTGGTCTTGGGTTTTTAGCTTTAGGCTTAGCAAAGGCTAGCAACAAACCGGTTGCGGTGATTGTGACATCAGGAACCGCTGTGGCGAATTTGCTTCCTGCGACGGCTGAATCTGGGCTGACCCGAGAGAAGCTGATCTTGCTAACCTCTGATAGGCCCATCGACTTGGTCGACTGTGGTGCCAATCAAGCGATTCAGCAGCAGGGTATCTTTTCGTCTCACGTTGAAACGGCACTAAACCTTCCAAGTCCAACGACACAAGTTTCTTTGAATTGGCTTTTGACGTCGGTTGATAACGCACTGGCGAAACAGCGCAGCGTCGGTGGGGCTATTCATATCAACTGTCCGTTCCCAGAACCGCTTTATTCCGCTAATAGCGCCGAGATGTATGCGGATTATACAAAGAGCGTGGCAGCTTGGAGAGCTTCAACCTGCCTTTACTCGAACACTTATTTGCCCAGTCATTTAATCGCTCAGCCTGTTTCAGCAAGTGATTATGTCGCTCGTAAAGGCGCAGTGATTATTGGTTCTATCGAGAATGAAGCCGCAATTAAAGCCAAGCAGTTTGCGACAGCTTTGGGCTGGCCAGTATTCTGTGACCCTCAATCGGGTGTCAGTAGTGACTGGAAACACTATGATTTATGGATGCAAAGTGACGCAGCCAAAGCACAGCTTAGTCAGTGTGATTTTATTATCCAGTTTGGTGAGCGCATCGTATCTAAGCGTCTTAACCAATGGGTAAAAGAACAAGCTGCCACATTTTGTTCATCGCAGTACATCGTTGTTTCACCAGATGCACATCGTATTAATCAAGATCATCTGCCTCAAACTCATATTGTCGCTGATATCGAACATTGGTTATCAGAGCAACATCTACCAACGCTGTTGGGAGAACATGCTGGCTGGGCGGCATCTTTGGCGGAAGTCGCGAATACGGTTCAGCAGTTAGCGTTGGCGCAAATCTCTAATAACGACCAACTGACAGAGTTGAGCGTTGCCGTTGACTTGTCGTCTAGACTTAAGGGCAGAGAGCTTTTTGTGGGAAATAGCTTGATGGTAAGGCTGGTGGATATGCTGTCATCAATCTCTGCGACTAAAGTCTACAGCAACCGCGGTGCATCGGGCATTGATGGCTTGGTGGCGACGGCTGCGGGAGTGATAAAAGCCAACCAGAATCCTTTGATGATGCTGATTGGTGACACCTCTTTGTTGTACGACCTAAATTCACTGGCTCTGCTGACTCATAATTTAACGCCGATGGTTATTGTTGTGACCAACAATGACGGTGGTGCGATCTTTGACTTGTTGCCGGTACCAGAGCAGCAGAAACAGTCACTTTATCAAATGCCTCATGGTTTCAATTTTGAACATGCTGCTGCGCAATTCCATCTTGGTTATGCGGCGCCAGAAACTTTGAATTGCTATCAAAACATTATCGAACAACATTTTGAACAAGGTCAGGGTACCTTGCTCGTAGAAGTTAAGACGTCTCCCGAACAAGCGTCTACTTTGCTGAAGCAATTCAGCTCAATGCTCACCGAGGCATTAGCCTAAGGACTTTACATGCTTTACTCCAATTATTACCCAGCAGTACAAGAATCTTCTGACAAACCTTTGCTTGTTTTTTTACATGGTTTACTCGGAAGCGGGGATGATTGGAGTGCATGCCACCCCTTCCTCGAAGACTTTCCTCGTCTTTGCATAGATTTGCCCGGACACGGACAAAGCCGGTTTATCGACCCTGTAGGCTTTGATCATTGCTGTACCAAGATAGTTCAGTGCATCACATCTCAGCTGGCTCTCAACGATCTTCCTGTCGATTATCCTATCGTGGTGATTGGGTATTCTATGGGGGGAAGGCTTGCCATGTATGGGGTAACAAGCCCTTGCTTCGAAACTCTTAACTTAGAGAAAGTCATCATTGAAGGTGGCAACTTTGGCT
Source organism: Vibrio sp. 10N.286.49.E11 (assembly GCF_041469505.1). Classification (NCBI taxonomy): domain Bacteria; kingdom Pseudomonadati; phylum Pseudomonadota; class Gammaproteobacteria; order Vibrionales; family Vibrionaceae; genus Vibrio; species Vibrio sp. 10N.286.49.E11. Next base: position 12,359 of record NZ_JBFRKQ010000036.1, on the reverse strand, counting down.
TGGAATGTGATGAAGAAAGAGCACAAAGGTTAGTACACGATACGCAATGGGCTGTTCGCTTTGCACAGCAGTCGATTGAAGATGTTTTAGACGATTGGTATCAACAAAGCGTCTTTTCTTCACTAAATCATGAGCAAAGACAAACTTTGGTCATAAAGCGTAGTGGTAACCTTGGAGTATCCGTAGCAAATATGTTGTTATCTACTTCGTTAGCTAAGCAACCGGATTTACGTGCTACATTGAAATCTCATGAGCATTTATTGCATTATGTATGTGGAGAAAAAGATCGTAAATTCATGGAGCTAGCTGAGAATAGTGGCTTTGAATATAGTCAGGTGGATTACGCGGGTCATAATGTTCATTTTGAGCAACCAGAGATGTTTTCAAATCTGATCATCCAATGTATCGCCAGTCGTTGATGAACTGACTGAGCGAACCTCTCGTATCAAGCGCTATAGAAAGCAGAGCAACACCGTCGCGACTCTACGCTAGTCGCGCTCTCTAATAGAACAATGGGAATCATCATGGCTAAAACAGTAGGCATCACAGAAGAAGAACTTTACGCAGCCGTTAACTGGCGCGATGAAAGCAGTCAATATGAAGATATTCAATACCACAAGTCTGATGACGGTATTGCGAAAATCACGATTGCTCGCCCTCAAGTGCACAATGCGTTCCGTCCACAAACCGTAAAAGAGATGATCAATGCACTGGCTGATGCTCGTTATGACGAGAAAGTTGGCGTAATCATTTTGACTGGTCTTGGTGAGAAGGCGTTCTGTTCTGGTGGTGACCAAAGTATCCGTGGTGACTACGGCGGTTACCAAGATGACTCAGGTACGCACCACTTGAATGTACTTGATTTCCAACGTCAAATTCGTACTTGTCCAAAACCAGTTATCGCAGCGGTATCGGGTTGGGCAGTCGGTGGCGGTCATGTACTTCACATGATGGCGGACCTTACTATTGCAGCTGAAAACGCGCAGTTCGGTCAGACGGGTCCTAAAGTGGGTTCTTTCGATGGCGGTTGGGGTGCTTCTTACATGGCTCGTATCGTTGGTCAAAAGAAAGCACGTGAAATCTGGTTCTTGTGCCGCTTCTACGATGCACAAGAAGCACTGGACATGGGCCTTGTAAACACCGTTGTTCCTGTTGCTGACCTAGAAAAAGAGACAGTTCGTTGGTGTCGTGAAGTGCTTCAACACAGCCCAATGGCACTGCGTTGCTTGAAAGCGGCACTGAACGCTGACTGTGATGGTCAAGCAGGCTTACAAGAGTTGGCTGGTAACGCAACCATGATGTTCTACATGACAGAGGAAGGCCAAGAAGGCCGCAACGCATTCAACGAGAAACGTCGACCGGACTTCGACAAGTTCCCGCGTAATCCATAGTCTTTCTCCTCTTCAAAATGAGTCGCTAATAGCGGCTCGTTTTGTTTTGATGTTCCCCGTTTTTTAGGAAACTTTATGAACTCAGTGAATTCTCAGCGTCACGCTAAACTTTACCGTTATCAATTACCTATGGATAGTGGTGTGGTTCTTCGTGACAATAAGTTGAACGAACGTGTTGGCTATATCATCCAACTTGAGTGTGATGGTAAAACTGGTTTTGGCGAAGTTGCGCCTTTGCCCGGTTTTAGCCAAGAAGATGCCGAACAAGCTGGCATTCAGCTTCAACACGAATTAGAGCTTTGGAGCCACAATAAGCCTCAAACGCCTTTCGACGAGCTGTATCCTTCTGTCGCGTTTGGCTTTTCAATGGCGATGATGGAATTGCGAGGCGATCTTAACGCTCAAGGTAACTACCAAGCGGCGCCTTTGTGTACAGGCGATCCAGATGAACTGATTCCTGTATTGAATGAGATGGTAGGCGAGAAGGTCGCGAAAGTGAAAGTCGGCCTCTACGAAGCGATTCGCGATGGCATGTTGGTTAGCTTATTCCTTGAGTCGATCCCTGATTTGACTCTAAGACTTGACGCCAACCGCGCGTGGAAGCCAGAGAAAGCGAAGCAGTTCATTAAATACATTTCGCCGTCACTGCGTCAGCGTATAAGCTTTATCGAAGAGCCTTGCCAAAAGCCAGAAGACAGTTTGGCCTTTGCCATTGACCATGGTGTGGCGATTGCGTGGGACGAGACACTGCAAGAAGCGGTGCGCAGCCCGGAATTTGATCTTAGCGACCTTACTGGTGTTAAAGCAGTCGTGATCAAGCCAACTCTTATTGGTTCTGTCGAGCGTTGCGTGGCAATCATTGAGCGAGCACAGAAGCTTGGAATGAAACCTGTATTGAGCTCAAGCATTGAGTCGAGCCTAGGTCTGACTCAGATTGCTCGTCTGGCGCAGCAATATTTGCCAAATGAAGTGCCGGGGTTGGATACGATTGGCTTGTTCAAGCAGCAGCTAGAGGTTTCTTGGCCGGGCTGTCAGCTTCCGGTTTCTAATCTTGAACAGCAACAATTGATTTGGTCTTCTTAAGCTGATCGTTCGATTGGCTTAGACCGTTTTCTATCTATAATTTGGTTATCATATGATGCGCCCACAATCTAATCATCCCCCGCTCTGGGTAAAGTGGGCGCAGCAAAACCCACTTCAACCAGCGTTAGTGACCACTCACCGCACTTATACTTGGCAGCAAGTGTTTGTGTTGGTTAGTGAGTACCAACAACAGCTATCTCATCAAGGCCTATCTGAAGGTGATGTACTGACGATTGTTGGTAAGAATCAAGCTGAAGTGATCCCTGTTTATCTTGCCGCACTCAATTTGGGTGTGGTTTGTGCGTTTACGATGCCTCAGCCTAGTTTACGCCTGAAGCAAAAGCTCGATTCCTTATATCAAGCAGATCAACAGAGCTACCTTTGGCTCTTGGGCAATAGCGGAATAGAGCAATCAGAGACTGCCGATTTGAATACTCAGTTGGTGACCTTGCCTTGCCTAAGTGAACTGAAGTTTGATGGTGATGATGAGCAGATAACGACACCTCAAGAATCCAATTTCAATCCGCAAAATCTAGCGAGCATCGTATTCACTTCAGGTTCTACCGGAAACCCAAAAGCGGTCGCTCATACACTTGAGCAGCACCTATGCTCTGCGTCAGGGCTGCTTGAGGTGTTTCGTTATCAACAAGGTGACACGTGGTTACTGAGTTTACCTATGTACCATGTGTCGGGGCTGGCGATAGTTCATCGTTGGTTGGCGGCTGGTGGTTGCATCAAAATAGGCACAGGTCAGCTTGAAACCGATATAGAAGAATGCAGTCATGCTTCATTGGTCGCTACTCAACTACATCGATTGTTAAAGAGTAAGCAAGCACTTACTTTAACGCATGTACTTTTGGGTGGTAGTCATATACCAGAAGCACTTGGGCTCGAAGCTCAACAAATGGGCATCGAAACATGGCTTGGATACGGCATGACTGAAGCGGCTTCAACCGTGACTGCGAAGCCCGTTGATGCCGGCAGCACCGCCGGTTTTGTCCTTAACCATCGCCAGCTAAAAATTGAAGAACAACGTATCTTTATTGGTGGCGAGACGCTCGCGTCCGGGTATTACTATCAAGGTAACTTAACGCCATTAGTTGATAAGAGCGGTTGGTTTGATAGCAAAGATCTTGGTGAGTGGCTTGGCGAACAAGTGTCGATTATTGGCCGTGCCGACAACCAGTTTATTTCTGGTGGTGAGAACATTCATTGCGAAGAAATTGAGCGAGTACTCAATCAATTGTCTGAGGTTAATCAGGCTTTTATTGTTCCCATTGAAGATGATGAGTTCGGATTTCGACCTGCAGCGATTGTCGATTGTGCTGAGTTGCCAACCAAAGAGTGGTTTATCGAGCAGTTAACTGGTCGTCTTGAACGGTTCAAATTTCCTATTGAGTATTATCGAATGCCTCAGCAGGAACAACATGGTATTAAGGTTTCGCGCGCTGGATTGGCGCAGTGGTTACAGCAGACCCGTTCTAAATAGAGCGAAGAGCAATAAAATGAAGCGCAATACACGGTGACTAGTCGTAATTGCGCTTCAGGGGGTTGTGACGGTGGTGAAGCCGTCACAAATTCTAATTATTTATCGTGTCATTCAAGATTTGGCGTTAAGCGAGTGCCTTCTTCATTTGTTCAGCGACTTTATCTACCTTACCTAGACCAATGATAACTTGTAGACCACCTTTCCCAACCGGTACCACACCTGCCGCACCGAGTTTCTTCAGTTTCTCGCTGTCTGCTGCACCTGAGTCTTTCACAGTTAAGCGTAGACGAGTAATACAGTTATCGACTTCTAGAATGTTGTCTGCACCGCCAACCGCTTCAATGTAGCTGTTGGTTAGGTTAGCCAATGCTTCTGGCGTTTCAGTTTCTTTTTCTGCTTCCATCTCTTCACCACGACCTGGAGTACGTAGGTTGAACTTGATGATAGCGAAGCGGAAAATACCGTAGTAAAGCGCGAAGAACACCACACCTTGAACCAGTAGCATGTACCAGTTAACCGCGAGTGGGTTTTGGCTTGATAGTACTAGGTCAACGAAACCAGCAGAGAAGCCGAAGCCTGCCATCCATTCCATGCTTGCTGCAATGTAAAGCGATAGGCCTGTTAATACTGCGTGCAGTAGGAACAACACGGGTGCTAGGAACATGAAGCTGAATTCTAGTGGCTCTGTGATACCCGTGAAGAATGAAGCCATAGCTGCCGCAAGCATGATTGCGAATACTTGGTTTTTGTTTTTCGCATCAGAACAGTGATACATCGCCAATGCTGCTGCTGGTAGGCCAAACATCATGATAGGGAAGAAGCCCGCTTGGTACATGCCAGTTTTACCTGGAATACCCGTACCGTTAGCGATAGATTGCGCGCCGCCTAAGAAGTTTGGAATGTCGTTAATACCAACAACGTCGAACCAGAACACAGGGTAAAGAGCGTGGTGCATACCTACTGATAGGAACAAACGGTTGAAGAAACCAAACAGACCAGCACCCACCGCACCCATGCTTTCTAGTTTAATACCCAGAACGATCAGAGCGTCGTAAACAGCTGGCCAGATGTAAAGTAGAGCAAAAGAGAGAGCCATACCTGCGATTGAGGTCAGGATAGGAACCAAACGCTTACCGCTGAAGAACGCTAGAGCTTGAGGAAGTTCAACCGTTGAGTAGCGGTTGTAGATCTCAGCAGAGATGATACCCACAATGATACCTACGAATTGGTTGCTGATTTTGCCAAATGCCGCAGGCACTTCACTGAGTTCAACATCCATTAACTGAGCAACAGAGCCCGGAGCAAGTAGCGTGGTGACGACGAGGAACATCACAAAGCCAGACAGTGCCGCAGAACCATTCTTATCACGGCTCAAACCAAATGCGACACCCACCGCGAATAGAACCGCCATGTTGTCGATGATCGCGCCACCAGATTTGATCAAGAATGCGGCTAAGATACTTTCAGAACCCCAACCAACAGGATCCAACCAATAGCCGATCCCCATAAGGATTGCTGCAGCTGGCAGTGTGGCTACGGGAACCATCAATGCCTTACCTACTTTTTGCATATACCCGAGTATATTCATATGTGCCCCTAAGTTTGTAATTAATTTTTTTAATGTTTCTGCTCGTCAACGTATGGAGTCAAATATTGATCGAGGCAGGATTTTAAGTAACTGCGGTTATTAAAAACTTATTTCTTGATGCAAACAAACGAAACGGGTAGTAGTATGAATTAAAATTTTTAATGCATGAGTTCGTATGGCTAACCATCAATCTTTACTTAGAAATCTTCATACTTTTAATGTTGCTGCAGAGAAAATGAGCTTTACGCTAGCGGCTAGAAAGTTGCATTTGACTCAGGGAGCCGTTAGCCATCGAATCAAAGTGTTAGAAGGTGAACTCGGATTTAACTTGTTTGTGCGAGGGACTCGTAAATTGGAACTAACGGAAGAAGGTCAGCGCTTTCAACGAACGTTATCCAAGTCGTTAAGCTCTATTTTTGGTGAGATCGAAGACATTACCAACACAGACTTGTATGGACAGATCAATATCGGTACCAGTCCTGCATTTGCCAACAGTTGGTTACTGCCGAGGTTGGCTGATTTTAAACAGCGATACCCAAAGTTTAATCTCAATATTTTCTCGCAAGAAGAGCAGGATTTTCATCAAAATCATCTCGATGTCGCTATTTATTATGGTGCTGAAAATCTCAAAGACATGCATCGACAGCGCCTGTTTGGTGAAAAGTATATTCCGGTATGTACACCGAGTTACGCGGCTGAACACGACATCTTTGATGATGGCTTAGAATCGCTGCACCGGATTAATTTCATTCATGCACTAGGGTCAGATGTATGGCAGCGTTGGATTAAACACCACGGCTTAGATGTGAACTTGTTTGAGCAATTTTACTGTGTGAGCCACCGGGATATGGGCGTAAGAAGTGCCCTCAGCAATATCGGTGTCGCGATGGGGCGCTATCATTTTGTTAAGCAGTATGTTCAGACTGGTGAGCTGATAACACCTTATCCGAGCATGGATACAGACCAAGGGTATGACTTAATCTGCCCGCTAGGCACGGAAAAACGCCCTAAGGTAAGAACCTTTATTAAGTGGTTAGAAGGGCAGTTGCGCTAGGTTAGTTAATTTAGCAATTAGATAGTTCAAAACAGAATTTATTATCTTTATAACCATCCATCATAATAAGCCATATAAATAACGGATTATAGAATAAGGTCTTATTATGAAAATTGCCCTCACCATTGCGGTTTTACTGCAGATAGGCCAAGCAATCATCTCGTCAGGGTTGACTCGTTCGTTGGCTGAGCTCACCGCATTTGTGTTGGTTGTGGTACTTGTTTTAATGAAAAGAGAGAGCAAGAAGAGTGATAAGCCCCTGTTTGATTCGTGATTGTTACAACAAAGAATACCCTTACCACAAACGATAAAGGCAAAGCCCATTGGAGCTTTGCCTTTTTGTTTTGTTGCTCGCTAACTTGAGTGTCTAGTTCACCGAACAAACATCTAAAGCGTTTCTATGCGGGCTAAGCGAGAGTTAACCACGCCAATGAACCCGTTGAGATCATGACCCACATTGTAATACCAAACATCAGTGGTTTCGGCCCTGCCGCTTTTAACTTCTCAACTGAAATACCACAGCCAATTAAGAACAAACACACGACCAGTGCTCGCTTAGACACATCAAAGATTCCTTGATAGACCATCTCAAATTGTGGCAGTAAGTCACTCACCGCGATAGCGGCGCAATAGAAGAAAATGAAGTAGGGAACCGTAATCTTCTTTTGATCGTTCTTGAAGATCATCGCACTAATTAAAGCGATTGGGATGATCCAAAGTGCGCGAGCGAGCTTCAATGTTGTCGCTGTCGTCAGTGCTTCTTCGCCATACGCTGAAGCTGCACCTACTACAGAAGACGTATCGTGAATCGCAATAGCTGCCCAAGTACCAAATGTTTGTTGGCTGAGTTCAAGCGCGTGACCAATCATCGGGAATAAGAATAGAGCAACCGAGTTCAACACGAATACGGTGGCTAATGCCAAGCCAATCTGTTCATCGTCTGCTTTGATCGCGGGTGCCACTGCTGCTATCGCGCTACCACCACAAATCGCGGTACCAGAAGATATAAGATAGCCCGTAGTGCGGTCTAGCCCCATTTGTTTCGCCAAGAACCAACCAATGACTAATGTACCGATAATCGTCGTTACAATGAGCCCAATACCATCGCCTGTTACTGCTAATGCTTTTTCAAACTGAATACCAAAACCCAAGCCAACAATAGAGTAGGCCAGTAGCTTTTTGGTAAGCTTGCCGACTTCCAAGTGTTCAGGGACTAATCCTAAACTAGCAAGCAGGAAACCGATAACCAGGGCTGTCGGTGAGCTAACCCAAGGCGTTAAGCAAAACAGTGCAGCAAGATAAAATGGAACGGACTTTTTTAGGTTCATTGTATTTAGAGTCTTGTTTTGTTGTGGCGTTATTGTGATGAGACCACTATACGTTCAATAAAATGATAAGTAAGTCTAAATGAATTGAACAAACGTTAAGGAAAACTTAACGCTTGTTCAACTGATATGAATAAAGGGCTGGTTAACTAGCGTAATGATCCGCGAAGGTCAGAGACTGACTGTCGAAGCGTTTCACAAGAGGCTTGTTTAGGTGAAATCGGCTCGCCAGCTTCTATCTCTAGCTTAGTCCAGAAGCGAGTGGGTAACCCTTTGCAGGCACGGCCTTTGTAACGACTAAAGTAGCTACCCCATAATCCTTTAAGAGCCATAGGAATCACTGGGACAGGGGAACGTTTGATGATCAGCTCCATACCACGCATGAACTCAGCCATTTCGCCATCAGAGGTGAGCTTTCCTTCTGGGAAAATACACACGATGTGACCTTCATGCAGGGCACGCTCTACTTCTTTGAAAGCGTTTCGAATCGAGTTGCGGTTGGTCGCGGAGATTGGAATCACCCCAGCTCTTTTCAAGAAGCGTCGAATTGGCGGCAACTTGGTGTAATCCTCTTCCATCACAAAACGGATCAAGCGAGGGCAAACCGCACTCAGCAGCAGTGCATCCATATAACTCACATGGTTGCAGACAATCAACGCACCGCCCTTTTCTGGCAGGTGATGTAAGTTCTTATGTTTAACTCTGTACATGGTGTGAGTGACCACCCACGTAAAGAAGCGGAAAGCGTAGATAGGCACCTGATAAAACAGGTACAGCATCACCAAAGTGTTGCCCACTGCGAGCAAGATAAACAGCTGCGGAATTGAAAGATCTAGAACACTAAGGCAAACAATACCTAATACCGCACTTCCCACCATGAACAGTGAGTTGTAGATATTGAGCCCGGCAATCACTTGGGCACGCTCGTCGGGCTTGGCACGTAACTGCATCAGTGAATACAGAGGAACAATAAAGACACCGCCAGAGATACCCAGAAGCAGAAGGTAAGCAAACAGTGGCCACAGCTCTGAGTAGGTTACGAATTGATGGAAAGAACTAAAGTCAGGCAAAGACTCCGGGATGGATATCGCCATCAGAAGACCGAAGATCGAGATACCTAAGCTGCCCATTGGCACGATGCCGATTTCAATTCGGTGATTAGATAACTTATCGCAAGCTAAAGAGCCGATTGCAATGCCTACCGAGAATAGTGCCAGTAAAAAGGCGACGGAGCTTTCAGTGCCGTTTAGATGCAGTTTAGTGAAGTTGGGAAACTGAGTTAGGTAAGCCGCACCAAGGAACCAGAACCAGCTGATAGACATCAGTGCTTGAAAGGTCGGGCGGTCTTTTTTTGCAATCGCCAGTGTCGCGCGGGTCAGTTTTACAGGTTGACACTTTACTTTAAGGTCTGGTGCATTACTTGGCGCTTGTGGGATAAAGCAGCTTGATACATAGCCAAGCACGGCGAACGAAACAATACACACCGCAGCAATGAGCTTCGCGCCTTCTTCAGATGCAATGATGCCTGCGCCTAGAGTACCAATCAGGATCGCTAAGAATGTACCTGTCTCGACGAGAGCGTTACCAGATACCAGTTCTTTTGTTTCTAACTGCTGTGGAAGCAGGGCGTATTTCACCGGACCAAAGAAAGCACTCTGCGTTCCCATAAGGAACAGGAGCAGAAGTAATATCCCGTAGCTTTCATAGATAAATCCGATCGCACCCAGTGACATGATCACCACTTCAAGGAGCTTAACTTTACGGATAAACCACGATTTTTCGTATTTATCAGCCAGTACACCGGCTAAAGCTGAGAATAGGAAGAAGGGCAGAATAAACAGGCCAGCGGCCAAATTAATGAATAGATTGCTGGAAATAGGCAGCGTGTCTACGCTTGCGAAAGCAACAAACAGTAACAGGACATTTTTGAATATGTTGTCGTTAAAGGCTCCTAGAAATTGGGTAATAAAGTAGGGTAGGAACCTTTTTTGCGTTAACAGCGAAGATTGGCTGCTGTTGTTCATTGTCTTTCCTTGGATGATTACCAGTTGGTTAAGTAGTTTGAGACTAGGTTATTGATCAACTCTTTACCATCGATTGGCTCAGCGGCGAAAAATTTATCATCAACGCTAAGTAGAGTAATTCCATGTACTCCAGACCATAATACACGGCTAGCTTTAACGACTTCGCTTTTCGTATGTTCAGGAGCAATCGCTACTAGCAACTGCTCTAGCATGCCTGTCATTCTATCGATGCGGTTCGATTGCCATTCAGGAAGGTTTTCACCGTTCATGTTGTGCTCAAAGATAAGCTGCCAACGGTGAGGGTGTTTTTGTGCAAAATCGTGGTAGCAGTAGGCAAGGTTGAATAGAGCTTGCTGAGGATTGCTCGATTGTTCAACTGCTACAGCAGATTCTGACGCCAGTTCATCTAATGTTTGAGCAACAACATGCAATAGCAATAGGTTGTAGTTGCCGAATACATTCACCAAGGTACTTGGAACATAACCAATCATATTGGCGATTTTGCGTAGACTTAACTCGTGATAAGAGTGCTCTTCTAAGAAGTCGGTCACCGTTTTTAAGGTTAATTGCACTAATTGTTCGCGAGTGTGATCGTTTCGTCTTGCCATGGGTACTTTCTATTAAATGAACATCGTTCAATATTTTAATGGCGCCCCAGAGTGCCGTCAATCCCTTCGCTAGTTTAGTAATCAATTAATAGCCGCAATATTATGATACATGTGTAAACGTCGTGAATATTTCATTGTTCTTTGTTAACGAGTATGATTAAGGTGTCGAAAGATAAAAAACCTATAAAGGATAATAATGAAACGATTTTTCTCACTAGTAGCGATCCTGTTGGTAACAGTCGCGGTGACGCCAATCGCGGAAGCGAAAAAGTTTGGTGGTGGTAAGTCATTTGGCAAAAGCTTTAAAACGGCTCCAGCACCAAAACAACAAAACACGAATTCGATCCGTCAAGATCAAACAGGTAAGAACACAGCAGCTAACTCTAGCAAGAAAGGCCTTATGGGCGGTCTGCTAGGTGGCTTACTTGCTGGCGGTCTTTTAGCTGCATTCTTTGGTGGCGCATTTGAAGGTATCCAGTTCATGGATATTCTGATTATGGGTCTGATTGCTTTCCTAGCGTTTAAATTCCTACGCGGAATGTTGGGCGCGAAGCAGGGCTCAATGAATCAGCAGAATGCACGTGGCCAACAGCCAGCATTCGGCGGCATGGGTCAGAACAAGTTTGAACAACCTAAGCAACAACCAAATGTTCATAACTTCGAGCAAACACAACCTCAATCACAAGGCGCTGCTGGTGGTTTCGGTTTTGGTGCACAAAGCGATGTTCCACATAACTACCCACCGGGCTTTGATCAAGCGGCATTCATCAATGGTTCTCGTGAGCACTACCGTACACTGCAAGGTGCATGGAATCACAACGAGCTAAACACGATTGAAGAATACGTATCTCCAAGCCTATTTGAAGACCTAAAAGCTGAGCGTAATAAGCTAGACGGTGATCAGCACACAGACGTAATGTACGTTGATGCTGAAATCGTTCGCGCAGACCACGATGGTAGCAAAGCACAGCTAAGCCTTCAGTTTAGCGGTCGTTACCGTGACACAGCGGATGGCGTTGAAGAAGATATCACTGATATCTGGCATCTAGAGCGTGACCTAACAACTAACAATGCACCTTGGTTAATTGTTGGTATTCAAGGTTAATTCCAGGATTTAACTCAACATCAATAGGATGTAGTTATTCGGAATAACACCAAATAATAGAAAGCCCCTGCTGAGAAATCAGCAGGGGCTTTTTTGCGTCTAATGATATGTATCTTAGTTAAAGATTGGATTAACCTGAGACTAACTAACTGATTTTATTTGGATGTAATGAGTAATGACAAAGTTCTTTGAACCCGTATTGGAGCCTGAGGTTACTTTGCAGCAGAAACAGATAATTGCGAACGAATGCGAAGAACATGTATCGAGCAATTGTTTAGGCTGCGCTGCTTATCTGGTTTGTGAGCGTCATGCTGAAGTATGGGATCACTGATGTTTGAATGATTTAGCTCGATTAGTTATTTGTAGTAGCGGGTTAGTGTTTAGGAAGTTGAGGGTTGTTTTAGAAGACACGTTTAGTAAGAGATAAAGCTCAGAAACGAAAAAAGCCAACTCAATGAGTTGGCTTTTCGATTTTCCAATTAAGGAGAATATGGTGGAGGGAGACGGATTCGAACCATCGAAGGCAGTGCCGGCAGATTTACAGTCTGCTCCCTTTGGCCACTCGGGAACCCCTCCAGGGTGTGTCTTACTTTTCACAAAGTAAGCCTAAATTGATGTTTTCCCATAAGCCCATCAATCAGGTTGTTCTCTTAACTCTTAAAAGAGGTAAGAAGAATATGGTGGAGGGAGAC
>NZ_JBFRKQ010000035.1:0-1877 GCF_041469505.1 Vibrio sp. 10N.286.49.E11 | reverse complement strand
AATCGAGTAGGAGGAGGCCTCACGGCCTCCGTCCTCTCACACCACCGTACAAGCGTGGGTCGCATACGGCGGTTCCGAATATATTTTCAGTGACTCATACCCATCTCTTAGTGAGTACAGCCCCAACCCCTCGAACCATTTTATTGGCATGGCGTGATTAACCTGTGGCGTTGAAGCTAGATGCCACCAACCCTTATCTGACATCGCTAGCTTCCACGCATTACGCTCCGTTACACCTTGTCGCTGTAACCATATCGCTATGCTGTGTCTGCGTTTGCGCTGCTTTAGTCGGTAGCACCTTAATCTACGCCGTATCCATTCGTCTAAGCGCTGCATTGCACTTTTACTAACAGTAAGCTTGAAGTAGTGTTGCCATCCTCTTAGATATTGAGTTAACTCCGTGATTATCACCTGTAACTCTCGTCCTCGATTTCGCTTCGTTATCTGACGTACTCGCTTCTTCATTTGAGCTTGTGCCGTCTTCGATATCCCGATTCTTCCGTCTATCTGGAAGCGGTGGCTTAGGTAAGTTCGCTTTGTCACTCTCGTTGCTGCACTTTTCTTACGGTTTACCGTCAGCTTTAGTTTCTGCTCCAAGAACTCCGTTATCGACTCTCTGACTCGATGAGCGGCTTCCTCACTACGCACGTAGATTTGACAGTCATCTGCATATCGACAGAACTTATGCCCTCTACGCTCTAGCTCTTTATCCAGTTCATCTAATACAATATTTGATAGTAGCGGAGATAATGGCCCACCCTGGGGTGTGCCTCGTTGTCTCTGCTCAACTAGTCCATGTCGCATTATGCCTACCTGTAGGTATGACCTAATTAGCTTTAACACGCGTTTATCAGCAATATCTTGTGACAGCCTGTGCATTAGCCTATCGTGATTCACTGTATCGAAGTATTTTGCTAGGTCGATATCTACTACATAACCTCGACCCTCTCGGATGTAGCGACTGGCGGCCGACAATGCATGGTGCGCACTGCGGTTGGGTCTAAACCCGTAACTACTGTCGGAGAACTTCGGCTCATAGATACATGACAGCACTGATGTGATTGCCTGTTGGACTACCCTATCAAGGACTGTTGGGATACCTAATTGCCTTACGCCACCACTAGCTTTGGGGATTTCTACACCAAGAACAGGTTGAGGTTGATAGCTTCCATCCAGAAGACTCTGGCGAAGCTCTTGCCCGTTTGATGCCTGTCGAAGTCTTGAGATAGTGGCGTTGATGTCGAGCTTGTCGACTCCTGCACACCCTTTGTTCTTCTTCACGCGTCTAAGAGCTTGATTCAAATTGGTTGAGGAGCAGATTTGCTCCATCAACGAAGTTGAGGTCACCAAGACTCGCCCTCCTGTCTACGCCGACCATGCTTGTCATTCTTCGTATCCATGAGCTTTACTTGCGGTATTGCCCTTTGGGACGTAGAGATGAATTTCATCTTGCTATGACTCCACATGATTGAGTGTCTAGTGACTGCTTCTTGATATATTCAGTTCAGGCCTTCCTTTGAGTTGTACATTCTCAAAGTACTATGCCTTCTGCTGACTTCTTATTGCTCATCACACAACATCACTGCTGTATTAGTCTCTATTGAGACAAACCATAAGATCTCCCGAGGTAAGACGTTGTTCTTTCCCTTGGCTGTGCCTGATTTACCACTACACACTTCCCGTCGAGGCATTGGGCTATTCTATCTATGGCTAGGTTGCCCAAGTTGTAATGGCCTACTATCAGATTTCTGTTCGTCACAACCAAGTTTTGCCATTTGCTTCCTTCAGATTTCACCTCACGGTGAACACCCTTGCATAGGCTAACGGTTCTCGCTCGACTGAGCCCGTAGAGGACTTTCACCTCCTAGATCAACGCC